>CALRVO020000078.1:0-11058 GCA_943371595.1 Sphingomonas paucimobilis | reverse complement strand
GTACGGCGTCGAGGCCGAGGCCCACGCCGGCCAGGGCGGGACCCATGCCGTCGTGGAGGTCGCGTCGCAGCATCCGGCGCTCCTCGTGGCGGACCTCGACGAGACGCGCGGTCGCGACGTTGAGTCGCTCGTGGGCCTGTGCCAGCTCGAGGAAGACGCCGATCACGCCGGCGCTGAGGTCGATCAGCCGTCGGGTCCGGGCGTCGAGCGACTGGCCCGGCGGCATGGCGACGCCCAGGCGGTGGCCGTCGAGCGCACCGGACGGCAGCGAAACCTCGTGCTGGACCGCCAGGTCGCGACCGGCGGCGACGACGAGCTCGCCGGTGGGCGAGCGCACCTCGATGCGGCCCAGCCGCAGTGCCTCGCGCAACGACTCGACGAGCTCCGACGCCGCGGACGCGCCGACCGACCGGGGCTCGGCGAGCGAGCCGAGGAGCGCCCCGGGGTCGAGCGCCGGGCCGTAGACGAGGTGGTCGACGCGGGTCTGCACCCAGGTGCGCAGGGGCTGCGAGACCACGAGCAGGACACCGAGCGCGACCAGGGCGGCCACGTCGGCCGTGGCGGACAGGTGACGTTGCACCAGCCAGGCGACCAGCACGTAGCCGGCGACCAGGATCGCGGTCAGCAGGAGCCACACGGTCGCCCGGTCGACCGTCGCGTCGATGCCCCACAGCCGTTGGCCCAGGACCACGACGAGCAGCGCGCCGAGCAGGAAGGGCTGGGCGGCGACGAGGCTGGCGGCGGAGAAGTCCTCGGCCAGACCGGTCAACGGCGACGGCAGGGGGAAGAAGACCGGCACGAACGCGACCGCCAGGAACACCTGACCGACGGCGAGCCACCCGAACCCCCGGCCGGTGTCACCCGGCGCCGTGCGCCAGACCCAGACCAGACGGGCCACGCCGGCCAACGACAGCAGCACGACCGCCTGGTCGGGACGGGAGCCGAGCCGGGCGCCGAGGTCGTAGAACCAGCCGGGCGCCACGGCGAGGGGGTTGTCGGGCGCGATCGCGGTGCCCAGGAGCACTGCGAGCACGCGCCACACGATCGGCAGCAGCGCCAGGCCCGCGACCACCCGTGCGGCACGGGGCGCAGCCACGGCACCGGGTGCCAGCAGCCACGGCAGGACCGCCATCGAGGCGTAGGTGCCGGGCACCCACGTCCACCCGAGCATGGTGACCACCGCCGGCGACAGCGGCCAGGAGGGGTCGGCCAGGGCCCCGGCGACGTAGGCGCTGAGGAACGCCGAGGTCGCGCAGCCCAGCCCGGTCGCGACGAGGATCCAGACCACGAGGTGCCGCGAGCGCGCCAGCATCACCAGCACCACGGCGCCGTAGACCACGGCGATCGCGACATCCATGGCGAAGTAGGGCGCGTAGCCGGCCAGGGACCGGACGCGCAGGAAGACCACGACCGCGGCCAGTGCCAGGGCCCAGGCCGTCACCGCCACGACCGCCGCGACGCCCAGCCAGGCAGGGGTGGTGCTTCGCAGGAGGTCGGCGACCCGGCCCTGACGTGGAGGGAGCACGGGGCGCAGCGCGGGGGCACGGGCGAGCGACACCATGTGCGTGCGGTCACCTCCTGTGCCGGCGTGTGGGTGATCTCGTGGGCGTGCGGCGCCGCCCATTATCACCGGGGCGCGGGGCCGGGTCCGGATTTCTACCGTCGCACCCGGCGGGCTGCGGAGACGACGCTGCGCGTGGGCAACCCGGCCCGGCGCACGGTGACCCGCACGGCGACCCGGTGGCCCCGATCGGCGCGGCGCAACCGGTACGCCGACGACGTCGCGCCCCGGACCACCTGGCCGTCACGCAGCCACTGCCAGCCGGTGCGGGTCGCCGCGGGCCGCCAGCGTCCGCCGCTGGCGTTCAGCCGACGGCCGACCCGCGGCGTACCGGAGACGGTGGGGCGGGTGAGCAGCGTGAAGGCGCTCGGGCCGCTCGGGCCCGTCTGCACGGGCGCGGGCGACCAGAAGGGCCGGGTGCCGCCCGGCACGATCGTCGTGGCGGCATAGCCCTCGCAGGTCTCCGCGACGCGCATCACGGTGAGCCCGTCGCCATCCTGGAAGGCGAAGGCGGTCGCGTCGGGCGAGATCGTCGGGCTGCCCAGCGCGGCGTCGTCGTTGGTCGCACAGTCCGGCGTCGGGACCGGCAACGTGGCCGGGTCACCGGTGCGCGGGTCGCCGCTGACCCGGTAGGTGAACAGGTGGGTCCCCTCCGCGTAGCCCCGGGTCGCGACCAGGAACCGTCCGTCGCGGGAGAGCCAGCCGTCGCCCAGGTCGGTGCTGGACTCCGCGTAGTCCTTGTCGTCGAACCAGTGCTTCGCACCGCCCCCGAGGTCCTGCAGCATCATCTGCGACAGGTAGCCGCCGTGCACCATCAACCGGCGCCCGCTCACCCAGGTCGGGTCGGCGAAGTACGACGTGGTCGTCGGCGGCGTGAGCCGGTCGGCCGAGGTGACGCCGGTGACCGTGCGAGCACCGCACTCGGTGCCGATCGGGCAGGTGTAGCTCGTCGTCGACCAGGCGATGCGGGAGCCGTCGGGCGAGATCGCCACGTCGACGGGCACGCCGTCCTGGGGCTGGCCGACCGAGTTGGTGATCGGCGGTGGGTCCATCGAGTTGAGGACCGTGCCGTCCTGGCGCATCCGCACGATCCGCTGGCCCTTGCCGGCCGCGATGATGCCGGCGTCGGACATGCTCGGCGAGTAGTAGGGCGACTCGTAGGTGCCGTCGCGGGTGACCTGGCGCAGGCCGCTGCCGTCGGGCCGGACCACCCACACGTCGTACTCCTTGAGGAACACCAGCGAGCCCGGCAGCGTCGTATTCGTCGCACCGGCGGCGACCGGCGCGGTGTCGGCCCGGGCGGGCAGCACCGGCGGGACCACCACTCCCTGCAGGGCGGCCGCCAGGATGGTGGCGGCAGCGAGTCGGCGTCGTCTCATGGGTCCTCCGGTGGGTGGGTGCGCGAGCCGTGGCGCTCGCCTGGACCGAACTGTCGTGGCCGCGGCGTCCCACCCGACAGGGACACCGGTCCCCGATCCGCGGGGCGCCGGTTGGGGACGCCGACCCCTGGTGCGTGGGACCGCGCGCCGAGCACAGTGCGGGTCGACCCGGCCACCGCCGGGGCCTACCGAGACGAGGAACCCATGGCACCGACGACACGACCCGACCACCGTCCCCTCCCCCGCCGCGCCGCACGCCGAGCTCGACACCGGGCCGGTCTCGTCGCCGGGGTGCTGACGACGGCGCTGCTGATGACCTCCTGCTCCGACGACCCGGAACCGTCCGGCGCGGGCGGTGCGTCGGGCGACACACCGGGCGCCGACGGCGGCCTGACCGAGGTGCAGGACCGTTTCGGGGTGCCCGAGGAGTGCCGCACCGCGTTCCCGTCCGCGCTGGCAGCGGCGAGCCTCGACGACCTGGACGTCGTCCCGACCAACTGGCCCGAGCCGCCGGTGCCGGCGACGCTGTGCCAGGCGTCGGGCTCCCTCGACGGCACCATCGCCACCATCGACTACGTCACCGACGTCTCCCCCGAGGAGGTCCTCGCCGCCTACGAGGCCGCACTGGTCCCGTTCGAGGTGGGCGCTGACCGCTCGGCCGGCCTCACGGGCCAGGCCGGTTCGACGGCGTTCTCGGTGACCGCCCCGGCGGGCACGATCCGCGTCTCGTTCAGAGCGGAGTAGCGCGGGGTCGCGCGCCGGCGCGCGTGTGCGAGGCTTCGCGCGTGAGCGAACCGGTGTCGAGGGCGCGACGCGGCAGACCGGGCCACGACCAGGCCGCCGTGCTCGCCGCGGCCATCGAGCTCTTCAACCGCAAGGGCTACGACGCGACCAGCATCGGCGACATCGCGGAGTCGTTGGGCCTGACGAAGTCGGCGATCTACCACCACGTCGCCAGCAAGGACCAGCTGCTCGCCCAGGCGCTCGACGAGGCGCTGGTCGAGCTCGAGGCCACCGTCGCGGCCGCGTCGGCGGCGGAGGGCTCGGCCCACGAGCGGCTGCGGGGCGTCGTACGCCGCAGCGTGGAGGTGCTGGTCGAGCACCAGCCGGCGGTGACCCTGCTGCTGCGGGTGCACGGCAACAGCGACACCGAGCGCGACGCCCAGCGACGGCGGCGCGCGATCGACGCGCAGCTCGCCGACCTGGTGCGCCAGGCGGCGCAGGAGGGTGCACTGCGTCGTGACCTCGACCCCGACCTGGTCAGCCGGCTGCTGTTCGGGATGGTCAACTCGCTGGTCGAGTGGTACCGCTCCAGCGGGCCGGTCTCGACCGAGGAGGTGGCCACCGCCGTGGCGGCGCTGTCGTTCGAGGGGCTCGCGGCGCCCTGACCCGCCCAGGGTCCAGGGTCAGCGCGGTGGGCGCTGGTCGACGATGCGGCGCATCTTGCCGACCGAGCGCTCGACCCCGTCGGGAGGGAGCACGTCGACGGCGACGCTCACCCCGATCGAGCTCTTGACCAGCCGCTGCAGCTCGACGCCGGCCTCGGCGGCCACCGCCGGATCGGCGCTCTCACGCCGCTCGACGCGCACCGTCATGGTGTCGAGGATGCCCTCACGCCCGAGCACGCACTGGAAGTGAGGCGAGAGCGCGGGCGTGGCGAGGATCAGCTCCTCGATCTGGGTCGGGAACAGGTTGACCCCGCGCAGGATGATCATGTCGTCGGTGCGTCCGGTGATCTTCTCGATGCGCCGCATCGTGCGCGCGGTGCCCGGCAGCAGCCGGGTCAGGTCACGGGTGCGGTAGCGGATGATCGGCATCGCCTGCTTGGTCAGCGAGGTGAAGACCAGCTCGCCCTCCTCGCCGTCGGGCAGCACCTCACCGGTCACCGGGTCGATCACCTCGGGGTAGAAGTGGTCCTCCCAGACCGTGAGGCCGTCCTTGGTCTCGACGCACTCGCTCGCGACCCCGGGCCCGATGACCTCCGACAGCCCGTAGATGTCGACGGCGTGCATGTCGAGGCGCTGCTCCATCTCACGACGCATGTCGTTGGTCCACGGCTCGGCACCGAAGATGCCGACCTTGAGCGAGGTGGTGCGCGGGTCGATGCCCTGGCGCTCCATCTCGTCGATGATCGCGAGCATGTAGGACGGCGTGACCATGATCAGGTCGGGCTCGAAGTCGATGATCAGCTGCACCTGCCGCTCGGTCATCCCGCCCGAGACCGGGACGACGGTGCAGCCGAGCTTCTCGGCGCCGTAGTGGGCGCCGAGGCCGCCGGTGAACAGCCCGTAGCCGTAGGCGTTGTGCATCACGTGACCCCGACGACCCCCGGCCGCGCGGATGCTGCGGGCCACGACCGTGGCCCACATGTCGATGTCGTCGGCGGTGTAACCCACGACGGTCGGCTTGCCGGTCGTGCCGGACGAGGCGTGCACCCGCACGACCTCCTCGCGCGGCACGGCGAACATGCCGAAGGGGTAGTTGTCGCGCAGGTCGGCCTTGGCGGTGAACGGCAGCCGGGCCAGGTCGGCGAGCTCGCGGACGTCGTCGGGGTGCACGCCGACGGCGTCGAACGACGCCCGGTAGTGCGGGACGTGGTCGTAGGCGTGGCGCACCGACCAGCGCAAGCGCTCGGTCTGCAGCGCGCGCAGCTCGTCGACCGAGCAGGTCTCGACCGGCTCGAGGTCGCCGGGGCGGGGGCTCAGGTCGTGCATGGTCAGACCTTTCCGGGGAGGACGACGGCCCGGCTGCGGCCGCGGAGCTCGGCGATGACGACTCCGTCGGCGGCGCGGCTGACGGTGACGTCGTAGAGGCCGGATCGCCCGCGCAGCGCGGTCTCGCGCGCCACGGCCACCAGCCGGTCGCCCAGGCGTCCCGCCTCGAGGAAGGTGACGTCGAAGCCGGACGCCACCGTGGTCCGGCCGTGCGAGTTGCAGGCCAGCGCGAACGCGCTGTCGGCGAGCGTGGCGACCAGGCCGCCGTGGGCGATGTCGTGACCGTTGACCATGTCGGCGCGCACCTCCATCGCCACCGCGGCGCGCCCGGCGCCCAGGTCGACCAGGGTCATCCCGAGCGCCTGCGACGCCGCGTCGGCGGCCCACATCGCGCGGGCGGTCTCGAGCGGGTCAGGCATCGAAGTCGACCGTGACGGCGTCGCCCACCGGGCAGGACTGGCAGGTGAGCACGAAACCGGCGTCGACCTCGGCCGGCTCGAGGGCGTAGTTGCGGCGCATGTCGACCTCGCCGTCGGTGACCCTGGCGCGGCAGGTGCCGCAGACCCCGCCCTTGCAGGCGTACGGCAGGTCGGAGCGCGAGGCCTGGGCGCTGTCGAGGACGGTCTGGTCGCGGGGCATCGCGATCGTGGCCGAGAGCCCTTCGAGGACGAGGGTCACCGCGGTGGTCTCGCCGTCGTGGGTCGGGGCCGCACGGGTGAGCTCGGGCGGCGGCTCGTCGACGTAGAACAGCTCGAAGTGCACCCGGTCGTCGGCGACGCCGACCTCGGAGAGCACTGCTCGCGCTTGGTTGATCATGGCGAACGGGCCACACAGCCACACGTCGTCGAAGCGCTCGACGGGCAGCAGCACCTGGAGGATGCGGCGGATCCGGTCGGCATCGAGCCGTCCGGAGAACAGCTCGGCGTCGCGGGGCTCGCGCGAGAGCACGTGCACCAGCTGCAGCCGGGCGCCGTAGCGGTTCTTGAGGTCGCCGAGCTCCTCGGCGAACATCACCGAGCCGCTGGTGCGGTTGCCGTAGAGCAGCGCGACCTCGGCGTCGTCGCAGGCCGCCAGCAGGGACGAGGCGATCGACAGCACCGGGGTGATGCCGGAGCCGGCGGCGATGCACAGGTGGCGACCACCGACGGACGGGTCGGCACGGAAGCTGCCGGTGGGCACCTGCACGTCGATCTCGTCGCCCGGGCGCACCTGGCGCACGAGCCAGCTCGAGAAGAGCCCGTCGGGGATCTCGCGGACCCCGATGCGGGGGGCGGCGCCGGCGGGCGCGCAGATGGAGTAGGAGCGGCGCTCCTCGCGGCCGTCGACCGTACGCCGCAGCGTCAGCGACTGACCGGGCGCGAAGGCGTAGTCGTCGGCGAGGTCGGCGGGCACGGCGAAGGTCACCGCGGCGGCGTCGTCGCACAGCCGCTCGACCGAGGCCACGGTGAGGGTGTGGAAGGGGGCCGTGCGCCCCGACCGCGGGCCGGCCGCGGTCTCGGTGCTCTCGAGGACGGTCATCAGATCTCCTTGACGTGCTCGAACGGCTCGAGGCAGGCGGTGCAGCGGTAGAGCGCCTTGCAGGCCGTCGCCCCGAACTCGGAGGTGAGCGCGACCCGGTCGGAGCCGCAGCGCGGGCAGCCGATGGCGCGGCGGGTGGGGGTCAGGGTGAGCGGGACCGGTCCCCCACCACGCGGGGCCGGGCCGGGGGCCGAGAGCCCGTGGTCACGAAGCGCCTGGCGACCGCGCTCGGTGATCCAGTCGCTCGACCAGGCCGGGCTCAACGACACCTCGACGCGAGCGGTGAACCCGGCGTCGGCCAACCGGTGCACCAGGTCGTCGCGCATGGTCGCCATCGCCGGGCACCCGGAGTAGGTCGGGGTGATCGTCACGACCACGCCGCTGCCGTCGTCGCGGACGTCACGCAGCACGCCGAGGTCCTCCAGCGTCAGCATCGGCATCTCGGGGTCGGTGACCGCGGCGGCGATCTCGCGGGCACGGGCGGTGAGGGTCGTGCTGGCCACCGGGCTCACCACAGGCCCGTCGGGTGGGCGCGGGCGACCACCTGCATCTCGGCGAGCATCCGCGAGAGCGCCTCGGTGTGCAGGCCGTCGCGACCGGTGCGGCCACGGACGCCGGCCAGGCCGGGCCGCCCGGGACGATCGACGCCGCTGACCGCGAGCACCTGCTCGAGGACGACGTCGACCTCGGCGGCCACCGTGGTCGGCTCGACGCCGACCCCGGCGGCGGCCACGGCCGTCTCGACGGGGTGGGTGGCGAGCAGCTCGGGGTAGAGCGGCCACAGCTCCTCGAGCGCGGCGACCAACCGGCGACGCGACTCGTCGGTGCCCCGGGCCAGGGTGAGGAACCACCGCCCGGCGTAGTCGCGGTGGTAGGTCAGCTCCTTGACCCCCTTGGCGGCGATCGCCGAGAGGACCGGGTCACGGCTGTCGACCAGCCGGGCCAGCAGCGCGAGCCGGGTGGTGGCGAAGAGCAGCAGCCGCACCATCGTGTGGGCGAAGTCGCCGTTGGGCACCTCGACCAGCCGCACGTTGCGGAACTCGCCCGCCTCGCGGAAGAACGCGAGCGCGTCCTCGGCCGGCACGGGCGAGCCCTCCGGCAGGGTCGGCACGACCGAGGCGTCGGCAGCCGCCGCACGGGCGAGCAGCAGCCGGGCCTGGCCGAGGAGGTCGAGCGCGGTGTTGGCCAGCGCGATGTCCTCCTCGAGGTCAGGGGCGTTGCTGGTCCACTCGCTGAGGCGGTGCGACATCACCAGCGCGTCGTCGCCGAGCATCAGGCAGTACGTCGCCAGCGCGGCCGCGTCGACGCCGTCGGGCACCGTGGTGTCGACGCCGGCCAGCGGGTCCTCGAAGTCGGTGCCGAACGCCCACTGCGAGTCGTCGCCGGCGACCTCGTGGTGCTCGAGCAGGCCGTCGTAGGCGCTGCCGGCCTGCTCGGCGGGGTCGGGAGTCGGTGTCATGGGTGTCCTCCCCTCACATGTGCGGGACGTCGTCGGGGATGTCGTAGAAGGTCGGGTGCCGGTAGACCTTGTCGCCGCTCGGCGCGAAGAGCGGGTCCTTCTCGTCGGGGCTCGACGCGGTGATGGCGTCGGCGCGCACGACCCAGATCGAGACTCCCTCGTTGCGCCGGGTGTAGACGTCGCGGGCGTGGCGCACGGCCATCTGGTCGTCGGCGGCGTGCAGCGACCCGACGTGCACGTGGTTGAGGCCGCGCTTGCCGCGCACGAACACCTCGTAGAGCGGCCACTCCCGCTCGGCGCTGTGCTCCTGCTTGGCGACCGGGACGTCGCTCAGCGGTACGGCGCCGTGACCGCCCTCGGCGGAGAGGTCGTCGCTCACGCCGTGGCCTCCTGCTGCTCGCGCGCCGCGAAGGCGGTCGCCGCCTCACGCACCCACGCGCCGTCCTCGTGGGCGCGACGGCGGTGGGCGATGCGCTGGGCGTTGCAGGGCCCGTTGCCCTTGACCACCTGCATGAACTCGTCCCAGTCGGGGGTGCCGAAGTCGTAGTGCCCGCGCTCGGCGTTCCAACGCAGGTCGGGGTCGGGGAACGTCACGCCCAGGGCCTGGGCCTGCGGCACGCTCATGTCGACGAAGCGCTGGCGCAGGTCGTCGTTGGTGTTGCGCTTGATGCCCCACGCCATGGACTGCTCCGTGTTGGGCGAGTCGTCGTCGGGCGGGCCGAACATCATCAACGCCGGCCACCAGAAGCGGTCGACCGACTCCTGCACCATCGCGCGCTGCTCGTCGGTGCCGCGCATCATCGTCGAGAGCAGCTCGTAGCCCTGGCGCTGGTGGAACGACTCCTCCTTGCAGACCCGGATCATCGCGCGCCCGTAGGGGCCGTAGGAGGTGCGGCACAGCGGCACCTGGTTGCAGATCGCGGCCCCGTCGACCAGCCAGCCGATGGTGCCGACGTCGGCGTAGGACAGGGTCGGGTAGTTGAAGATCGAGGAGTACTTCTGCTTGCCCTCGATCAGCATCTCGGTGAGCTCCTGGCGCGAGACGCCGAGGGTCTCGGCCGCCGAGTAGAGGTAGAGCCCGTGCCCGGCCTCGTCCTGCACCTTGGCCAGCAGGATCGCCTTGCGGCGCAGCGACGGCGCGCGGGTGATCCAGCCCCCCTCGGGCTGCATGCCGATGATCTCGGAGTGGGCGTGCTGGGCGACCTGGCGCAGGACCGTCTTGCGGTAGCCGTCGGGCATCCAGTCGCGCGGCTCGATCCGGTCGTTGCGCGCCACGGTGGCCTCGAACTGCGCCAGCAGCCCGGCCTCGGTCACGTCGGTCACGGTGCTCGCCTCGGTCGTCGTCACGACGGGTCCTCCTCGCGATGGGGCTTTACTGACCGTGCGGTCTGTAATACCTTGACACGGCGCAGCACCCCCGCGCAAGCACCTGTCTGCGCCCCGACGAGACACCCAGGACGGAGTCACCTCGTGACCTCACTGCTCGAGAGCTATGCCGCCGGACGCTGGTTCCGGGCCGACGACGAGGGCCGCCCGGTGCTCGACGCGGTGACCGGCGAGGAGGTCGCCCGGATCAGCTCCACGGGTCTCGACCTCGCCGCGATGGTCGCCCACGGCCGCACCGTCGGGGTCGCCGCCCTGGCGCCGCTGACCTTCCACGAGCGCGCCGGCCTGCTCAAGGCCGTGGCCAAGCACCTCACCGAGCACAAGGACGAGCTCTACGAGCTGTCCTACCGCACGGGCGCGACGCGGCGGGACTCCGCGGTCGACATCGACGGTGGCATCGGCACGGTGTTCTCGATCGCCAGCAAGGGAACCCGCGAGCTGCCCGACGACATCGTCCACCTCGACGGCGGTCTCGAGCGGCTGGGCCGCGAGGGCACGTTCGTCGGCCAGCACGTGTGGACCAGCCGGCCCGGGGTGGCCGTGCAGGTCAACGCCTTCAACTTCCCGGTCTGGGGCTTCCTCGAGAAGCTCGCCCCCGCCCTGCTCGCGGGGTCCCCGACCATCGTCAAGCCCGCCGCCCAGACGGCTTACCTCACCGAGCTCGTCGTACGCCGCATCATCGAGTCGGGCCTGCTGCCCGAGGGTTCGCTGCAGCTGCTGTGCGGCAGTCCCGCCGGCCTGCTCGACGAGCTGACCGTGCAGGACCGGGTGGCCTTCACCGGGTCGGCCCACACCGCGGGCCTGCTGCGCAACCACACCCAGGTGCTGCACGGCGGCGTCGAGCTGACCGTCGAGGCCGACTCGCTCAACTGCTCGATCCTCGGGCCCGACGTCTCGACCGACGACCCCGAGCTCGACCTCTTCGCCAGGGCCGTCGTCACCGAGATGACGGTCAAGGCCGGCCAGAAGTGCACGGCCATCCGCCGCGTGCTGGTGCCCCGCGCCATGGTCGGCACCGTCACCGACGCCATCGCCGCGCGA
>CALRVO020000077.1:0-11086 GCA_943371595.1 Sphingomonas paucimobilis | reverse complement strand
ATGGAGGCCGCCGGTCGCCTGCACGAGGACTTCCACCCCGCGCCCGGCGGCGTCATCCACCAGCGCGCCCGTCAGGTGCTGGGGGAGTCGATCGAGCTGCTCGACCGCATCGTCGACGAGGGTCTGCTCGACGCGATCGCCGACGGCACCTTCGGGCTGATGAAGCGACCCGCCGACGCCGGCCGCGGTCTCGACGGGGTCGCGGCCAAGTCGAGCCACTACTACAACCCGGCGACCGAGATCCTCGACGCCCAGGAGGTGCTGTGATGTCCGAGCCGACGAGCGACCCGGTGCAGGACCCGTTGAAGGTCGTCATGCCCTACGGCGACACGACCGGTGACGGCATGGTGCAGCTCAGCTTCACCCTGCCGATGCCGCACTCCAAGATCGCCGAGGGGTCCGCCCAGCAGCTGGCCAACAAGATGGGCATGGACCCCGCCCTGGTCGTCCACGCCAAGCCCATGGGACCCGACTTCACGTTCTTCGTCGTCTACGGCCGCGTCAACCACGTGGTCGACCCCAGCGTCGTGCAGGTCGTCGAGCGCGACTACCCGCTGCTGACGCCCAAGGAGGTCAACGCCGCCGTCAAGCGCTCCCTGCGGCGCCGCCTGACCGTCGTGGGCGCCTGCATCGGCACCGACGCCCACACCGTCGGCATCGACGCGATCCTCAACATCAAGGGCTTCGCCGGGGAGAAGGGCCTCGAGTACTACCGCGAGCTCAAGGTGGTCAACCTCGGCGCCCAGGTCTCGGTGCCCCAGCTCGTCGAGCGGGCCCGGGCCGAGAAGGCCGACGCCGTCCTGGTCTCCCAGGTCGTCACCCAGCGCGACGCGCACCTGCTCAACACCCGCGAGATGTCGGCCGCGTTCCGCGAGTCCTACCCCTCCGACCGACGTCCGCTGCTCATCGTCGGCGGCCCCCGCTTCGACGAGACCATGGCCGGCGAGCTCGGCGTCGACCGGGTCTTCGGCCGCGGTACGACGCCCGGCGAGGTCGCCTCCTTCATCACCCACCGCCTCGCCGGTGGCAAGGTGGCGTCATGACCGCCTCGTCGTCCGACCGGGTCGGCACCCGCGTCGTCCACAAGCGCTACGTCCCCTACGCCCACGCCCACTACGCCGGCAACCTCGTCGACGGCGCCTACAGCCTCGGCCTCTTCGGCGACGTCGCCACCGAGCTGTGCATCGTCACCGACGGCGACGAGGGGCTGTTCGCCTCCTACTCCGACGTCCAGTTCAAGGCACCGGTCCGCGCCGGGGACGTGCTCGAGATCACCGCCGAGCTGGTCCGCGCCGGAACGCGCTCGCGGGTCATGGACTTCACCGTCCACGTCGTCGCGCGGGGCGCCGCCACCGACGACCAGCCCGGGCGCGCCGAGGTGCTCGACCCGCCGCTGCTGGCCACCAGCGCCACCGGCACCGTCGTCGTGCCTTCTTGATCTGGTCGCCTCCGGTCGGTCCGCGGCTGGCTGGCCGCCCCCACGGTGGTCGAGGAGGCCGCCCGCGGCCGTCACGAGACCATCCTTCCGCAGCCGCCGTGGTTGACCCGACCTGCTCCTGCGGGGGGAGTGGTCTCGCGACGGTTGCCAGGGCAACCTCCTCGACCATCGTGGGGTGAGTGCGGCCGCCTGCGATCTCACCCACGTAGGTGAGCACGTGTGACACCGTGTCCGTCGACCGGCTACACGTCCGACGTCGGCGCGGCGGCGGCGACACGCCGACGAGGGTGACTATTTCTCGAACTATTTCTGCGCTAGGGACTCCTCGCTGACCTGCGGTTTTGGCTGTTTGTGCAGGTCAGCGTCAGGTTGACACTGCGCCGGAGCGGAGGAAGCCTTGCGGCCGTTCGCTCGTGCAGGTCGTGGCCGGCGGACCGACGTCCGAGTGGCCGTTGATCACCAGGTGTAGCGCCAACATCGTGGTGACGATGGTTCGCGGAGGTCGGCCCGCTCCGCGAGAGCGACACGGGAGGGTCCACCCGGGCCGAGACAACGATCCCGTCACGGTAGCCAGCCGTGGCCGGGGGCGGCCGGAGCCCCGGTGGTCCCTCCCGGACGCCTTGCTGTGCTTATTTGTCACCTTGTCTGCGGGCTCGTGCCGCGTCCCCGCACTGCCTGGTAGCGCTGCCGCCGGCCTGGTCCGGCGGGGCCGACCGGCACGGCGGCCCTCCGACCGGGACGTGCGCCCCGTGGTCGCCTCGGCCCGTGGGTCGGGGCGCCCACGTGTCGTCACCGGCTCGTGCCGCGTCCCCCCGCTGCCTGGAAGCGCTGCCGCCGGCCTGGTCGGGTGGGGCGAACCGCACTGAGGGTCGGCGCTTCGGCACCGCCCGGTAATCTTCGGCCGTGCTCGCCCGCTTCCTCGTCGCGGCGATCGCCGGGGTCGTGCTGTCGCTCGCCTACGAGCCGGTGGCCGTCGCCTACGTCATGCCGTTCAGCCTCGCGGCGTACGCGTTGTGCACCCGCGAGGTCCGCTCACGCGCAGGGTTCGCGATCGGGCTGGTGTTCGGTGCGGGGTTCTACTTCCCGCACATCTACTGGATGAGCCCCTCCATCGGGCTGCCCGCCTGGCTGGCCCTGGCCAGCACGGAGGCGTTCTTCTACGGCGCCCTGGGGGCGTTGTCGCCGGTGATCCAGAGGCTCCGGTCCTGGCCGGCCTGGCTGGCGGCGGCGTGGGTCGCGATGGAGACGATCCGCTCGACCTGGCCCTTCAGCGGGATGCCGTGGGGGCGCCTCGGGTTCGGGGTGGTCGACACGCCCGTGGCCCCGGCACTGGCCTACGTCGGCGTCAACGGGGTGAGCCTCCTGGTGGCGCTGCTCGGGTTCCTGCTGGCGCGCGTCGTGGTGTCGTCGCGCGGCGACGAGCGGCGCTTCGCCGTGGCCGCGGTGGTCCTGGTGACCGCGGTCGCGGTCGCCCCCACCCTGGTCCCGTGGACCCTCGCGACGACCGGCGAGACCACGGTGGCAGCCGTGCAGGGCAACGTGCCCGGTCGCGGCGACGACGTCCTGCTCGACACCGAGCAGCTCACCCGCAACCACGTCGACGCCACCGTCGCCCTGGCCGACCGGGTGGCGGCGGGGGAGTCACCACGGCCCGACTTCGTGGTGTGGCCCGAGAACTCCACCGCCCGCGACCCGTTCGAGGACGCCTCGATCAACGCGGGCATCCGCGAGGCCGTCCAGGCGGTCGGGGTGCCCGTGCTGGTCGGGGCGATCGTCGACGCGGGCGAGGACCACGTGCTCAACCAGGGCATCGTGTGGGACCCCGAGACCGGCGCCGGCGACCGCTACGCCAAGCGGCACCCGGTCGCCTACGGCGAGTACATCCCGCTGCGCAGCGTGCTGCCCGACAGCTGGGTCAACTCGGGCCAGCTGGCCCGGATCCCGCGCGACATGCTCAGCGGGAGCCGCACCACGCCGCTGCCGATCGCCGGGGTCCAGGTCGCCGACTCGATCTGCTTCGACATCGCCTACGACGACGGGATCAAGGTGCAGGTCGACCACGGCGCCGAGCTGCTCGCCGTGCAGACCAGCAACGCCAGCTTCATCTTCACCGACCAGATCGAGCAGCAGTTCGCGATCACCCGGGCTCGAGCGATCGAGTCCGGTCGGTACGTCGTGGTCGCCGCCACCAACGGGGTCTCCGGAGTCATCGCCCCCGACGGCACGGTCGTCGACCGGACCCAGCGGCGTACGCAGGACGTCGTGGTCGAGACCGTCGAGCTCAAGAGCGGCGTCACGCCCGGTCTGGCCGTGGGCGAGGTCCTGCGGGCCGCGACGCCGGCGGTCGCCGTCGTCGCCGTGCTGTGGGGGCTCCTGCTGAGCCGACGCACGCGCAGGCGTGACGTCCGCCCCGCAACCGTGCCGACCCAGGGCCGTCCGGCGTGACCGAGCCGAGCATCGTGATGGTGCTGCCGACCTACGACGAGGCCCCCAACCTCGCCTGGATCATCGGGCGCCTGCACACCGCCCAGCCGCAGGTCCACGTGCTGGTCGTCGACGACCAGTCACCCGACGGCACCGGGGCGATCGCTGACCGGCTGGCCGCGGAGGACCCCCGGGTCCACGTGCTGCACCGCCGCGCCAAGGGCGGCCTCGGGGCGGCCTACCTGGCCGGGTTCGCGTGGGCGCTGGAGCGCGGCTACGACGTCGTCGGCGAGATGGACGCCGACGGGTCGCACCAGCCCGAGCAGCTCCACCGGCTCCTCGAGGCGCTCCCGGGCGCCGACCTGGTCATCGGGTCACGGTGGGTCCCCGGCGGCAGCGTCGTCAACTGGCCCCTGCGGCGCGAGGCACTGTCGCGCGGCGGCAACCTCTACGTCCGCCTGCTGCTCGGCATCGACGTCCGTGACGCCACGGCGGGCTACCGCCTGTTCCGGCGCAGCACCCTCGAGAAGATCGACCTCGACCAGGTGCGCTCCACCGGCTACGTCTTCCAGACCGACATGGTGACCCGCACGCTGCACGCCGGGCTCGTGGTCCGCGAGGTGCCGATCGAGTTCGTCGAGCGCGTCCACGGCGAGTCCAAGATGAGCGGGGCCGTGGCCGCCGAGTCCCTCCGACGGATCACCGTCTGGGGCCTGCGCGAGCGTCGCGAGCAGCTGCGTCGTGCGGTGAGCCGCTCCCGGCCCCACTGACAGGTTCGCTGACCGGTTCGCTGACCGTGCGCGACCTACAGTGGAGTCATGGCCACCGTAGGACCTCGTCGCCGTCGACTCCCGTGGGTGCTGTTCGTCGCGTTCGTGGTGGTGCCCATCGCCGAGATCTACGTGCTGATCCAGGTGGGCCAGGTGATCGGGGCCTGGTGGACCATCGCGCTGCTGATCGCCGACAGCATCCTCGGCAGCTGGCTGATCAAGCGCGAGGGCGGACGCGCCTGGCGGGGTCTCAGGACGGCGCTGGAGAGTGGGCGGATGCCGGCGACCGAGCTCGCCGACGGTGCGCTCATCCTGATCGGCGGCACCCTGATGCTCAGTCCGGGCTTCGTCACCGACGTCGCCGGGATCCTCCTCATCCTGCCCTTCACCCGACCGGTGTTCCGCAGGCTGCTCACTGCGTTCGTGACGCCGCGCCTGGCGACCGTCGGGCCGCTGGGCGCACCGATGGCCGGGGCCCCGGACGCACGACGCCCCGGACCGGTGGTCCGGGGCGAGGTGGTCGACGACGCCTAGGGCGTACGTGGCCCGCGTCGATCTCAGGCGGTGGCGCGCGTCCGCTTCTTGGGCGCGGGACGGTGCAGGTGGGCCGGGCCGATCTCGCCTCCGCGGAGCAGCTCGAGACGCTCCTTCAGGATGTCCTCGAGCTCCTTCTCGGAGCGACGCTCGAGCAGCATGTCCCAGTGGGTGCGGACCGGCTTCTCGGCCTTCTCCTCCCGCTGGATGCCGGAGGTGCTGAGCCCCTCGGCGCCGCAGCGCGGGCACTCCCACACCGCGGGGACGTCGGCCTCGACCGACATCGTGATCTCGAAGTCGTGACCGTGCTGACAGCGGTAGCCGACCTGCTGACGGGCTGCGAACTCGATGCCGCGCTCGTCCTCGAAGCTCTGACCACCCAAACGTGCGCCACGCAGTGTGCGCTCTGCCATGAGGCACCTCCAAACCATGTGTGCGTGGACGTCGCGGCCGGGCGGGACGCCCGACCACATGTGTTTCAACGGTACCCAGCACGACAAGATTCCACGCCTGTTCGTGACAGACCCTCGGTATGTGAGGTAGTGCGCCGTGCGAGGTGACTCTTCCCAGGTTGACGTGGCCCAGATCACGGGTCAACCGACTCACCCCTCAGGATGAGTGACGGCTCCTGAGGGACTCCGGCACGACGTTGCCGGCCTCGCGGATCCCGCGCTCGGTGTCGACGCGCGAGAGCAGCAGGCCACCGAGCGCGAAGAACGCGATGAGGGCGAAGATCGCGGGCCGGTAGGAGTCGGTGAGCTGGTAGACGACGCCGAACACGAGCGTGCCGAGCCACGACGTACCGCGGTCCATCGCGTGGTAGAGGCTGAAGAACTCGGCCTCCTTGCCGCGGGGGATGAGCAGCGAGAAGTAGGAGCGGGCCAGGGCTTGGGTCCCGCCGAGCACGACCCCGATCGCCACGCCGAGCAGGAGGAACGGCACGAGTCGTCCGGCGGGCAGCACCAGCCCGGCCGTGACGATGGTCGCCCAGATGCCGAGCCCGACCAGGATCATCCGCTTGGCCCCCACCTTTCCGGCGAGCCGGCCGAAGAGCAGGGCGCCGCCGACGGCCACGAACTGCACCAGCAGGTAGGTGATCAGCACCTCGCTGAGCTCGAACCCGAGCTCCTCCGTGCCGTAGATGGAGGCCTGCGAGATGACGGTCTGGATGCCGTCGTTGAAGAACAGGTAGGCGACCAGGAAGGTCAGGGCGACCGGGTAGTTGCGCAGCTCCTTGAGCGTGGCCCACAGCTGGCCGAAGCTGGCGGAGAGCACGCCCGTGCCGTGCACGGCCTCCACCGCTCGGGGCGCGTGGTTGGTGAGCCCACGAAACGGGATCCAGGTGAAGACCGCCCACCACACGGCCGCCGACAGCATGCTGATCCGGGCGGCCGTGCCTTCACTGACGCCGGCGGCCTCGTGGAAGGTGAGCAACAAGAAGTTGAGCGCCAGGAGCAGACCGCCACCGGCGTACCCCATGGCCCACCCGCGGGTGGAGACCCGGTCGCGCTCGGCCTCGGTGGAGATCAGCGGCAGGATCGCGTCGTTGAAGACCGTCGAGGCGGCGAAGCAGAAGTTGGCGACCAGGAACGAGGCCACCGCCAGCTGCCAGTTGTCGTCGGTGGCGAAGAAGATGACTGCGGCGGCCGCGGAACCGACCCAGGCGAACCCCGCGAGCAGGTCCTTCTTGCGCTCGGTGCGGTCGGCCATCGCCCCCAGGAGCGGCAGCAGCACCGCCGACAGGATGGTCGACAGGGTGACGATGTAGGCGGGCAGCGCCCCCGGGGCGATCGAGAGGCCGAGCACGCTGAGGTCGGCCAGGCAGTCGCGGTCGTCGGTGCTGGTGAACCCGCACGCGTCCGACTCGGCCAGCGCGATCAGGTAGGGCCCGAAGAGCACCCCCGCGATCGTGGTCGCGAACGCGCTGTTGGCCCAGTCGTAGAAGTACCAGGCCCTCTGCTCCTTGACGCGCCCGAGCGGCGCCAGGTCGGCGATACCGGTCATGAGTCCCTCCCAGGGTCCAACCACTGGCCGCGCTCGACGAGCACGTCCTTCAGCACGTCGGTGCGATCGGTGACCAGGCCGTCCACCCCACGGTCGAGCAGCTCTCTCATCTCCTCGGCCGTGTCGATCGTCCAGACGTGCACATGCTTGCCTGCGGCGTGCGCGCGCCGCACGAGACGCGCCGTGGCGACCACCAACCGCCCCCGCCGGTGCGGCACCTGCAGGGCGTCGAAGTGGTGGCGGCGGCGCAGGCCGGCGACGAAGGCGGCCGCCTCGAACGGCGAGGCCGACGTGGCCACCCGCCCCTGGGTGAGTCGTCGGAACTCGCGCAGGCGGGGCAGGGCCAACGACCCGACCAGGACGTCGTCCCACAGCCCGCGCGTGCTGACGAAGTCGGCGAGGGGGCGCACGGCTCCGTCGGCCTTGAGGTCGATGTTGAACCGGGCGCCGGGCAGCTCGTCGACGAGCGCGGCCAGCGTCGGGATCTCGCTGCGCCCACCGATGCGGGCGCGGCGCAGCTCGGCGTGGGTGAGCTCGGCGATGGCGCCCTGCTGGTCGCTGACCCGGTCGAGCACGTCGTCGTGGAACGCCATCAGCACCCCGTCGGCCGTGGCGTGCACGTCGGTCTCGAGGTAGCGGTAGCCGAGCGACACGGCGTGCCGGAACGCCTCGAGCGTGTTCTCCAGGCCCTCGATCTCGGGGTGGTAGGCGCCGCCGCGGTGAGCCAGGGCCAGCACGGCACCGGGCTGCTCCAGCGCCGCGTCGAGGTAGGGCCGGCCGGTGCGTGGGGTCACCGAGGAAGTATGGCGCGTGGCCGTGTCAGGGCGCGCCGTGTCAGGGCGCGCCGACCCAGGGCCGCGGGAGCATCGAGGTCACCGAGACCGGCTGCGGTGGTCTCGACACGCGTCGTGCGACCTCGTTCCTCGCGCCCGGCTGCGCGGCTCAGATGTCGCGGAACGTCTCGATGTTGGCGCCCAGGGTGTTGAGGCGCTCGGCGAGGTCCTCGTAGCCGCGGTGGATGACGTAGGTCGAGCGCAGCACCGAGGTGCCCTTGGAGGCGAGCATAGCCAGCAGGATCACGACGGCGGGGCGCAGGGCCGGGGGACAGACGAGCTCGGCACCGGAGAACGACGTGGGGCCCTCGATCATGACGCGGTGGGGGTCGAGGAGCTTGACGTGGCCGCCGAGCTTGGTGAGCTCGGTGAGGTAGATGGCGCGGTTCTCGTAGACCCAGTCGTGCAGGAAGGTCTGCCCCTCGGCGACCGCCGCGATCACGGCGAAGAACGGCAGGTTGTCGATGTTGAGGCCGGGGAACGGCATCGGGTGGATCTTGTCGAGCGGCGCGACCAGCTGGGACGGCTTGGTGTGGAGGTCGACCAGCCGGGTGCGGCCGTTGAGGGCGACGTACTCGTCGGAGCGGTCGTAGCGGAAGTTCATCTCCTCGAGCACGGCCAGCTCGATCTCGAGGAACTCGATCGGCACCCGCTTGATGGTGATCGACGACTTGGTGACGATCGCGGCGGCGAGCAGCGACATCGCCTCGATCGGGTCCTCGCTGGGGGCGTAGTCGACGTCGACGTCGATGGTCTCCAGGCCGGTGATGCGCAGCGTGGTGGTGCCGACGCCGTCGATCACGACGCCGAGCTTCTGCAGGTAGAAGCAGAGGTCCTGGACCATGTAGTTGGACGAGGCGTTGCGGATGACCGTCTCGCCGGGGTGCAGGGCGGCGGCCATCAGGGCGTTCTCGGTGACGGTGTCGCCGCGCTCGGTGAGCACGATCGGTCGGCCCGGCTCGACGGCGCGGTTGACGTGCGCGTGGTACATGCCGTCGGTGGCCTTGACCTCGAGCCCGAACGGGCGCAGCGCCGTCATGTGGGGCTCGACGGTGCGCGTGCCGAGGTTGCAGCCACCGGCGTAGGGCAGGTCGAAGGTATCGGCGCGGTGCAGCAGCGGGCCGAGGAACATGATCACCGAGCGGGTACGGCGTGCCGCCTCCTCGTTGATCCGGCTGAGGTCGAGGTCCTTGGGCGGGACGATCTCGAGGTCGTTGCCGTCACCGATCCAGCGGGTCTGCACGCCCAGGCTGTCGAGCACCTCGAGGAGCCGGTTGACCTCCTCGATGCGGGCGACCTTGCGCAGCGTGGTGCGACCACGGTTGAGCAGGGAGGCGCACAGCAGCGCCACCCCGGCGTTCTTGGACGTCTTGACGTCGATCGAGCCCGACAGCGTGGTCGGACCCAGGACCCGCAGGTGCGTCGGGCCGGCCCCCAGGGCGACGATCTCGGAGTCGAGCGCCTCACCGATGCGGGCCAGCATCTCGAGGGAGAGGTTCTGGTGGCCCTTCTCGATCCGGTTGATCGCACTCTGGCTCGTGCTCAGCAGGTCGGCGAGCTGGGCCTGGGTGAGCCCCCGGTGCTTGCGCGCGTCGCGGATGAGGTTGCCGATGCGTCCCTTGTAGTCCACAGCCATGTCGATCACCGTAACTCACATGTGAGATAACGACGCATGTCCGGTGTGCGTGGCGAGCGTCTCGCCCCGGCCGTTTCGAGCCCTGACCACCGGTCCTGGTTGGATCGAGCACATGAAGGCGACGATGATCCACGGACCCCGCGACATCCGCTTCGAGGAGGTCCCCGACCCGACCATCCAGAAGCCGACCGACGCGATCGTCAAGGTGACCGCCTCGTGCATCTGCGGCTCCGACCTGTGGCCCTACCGCGGCGACGACAAGACCGAGAGCGCCCACACGATCGGCCACGAGTGCCTCGGCGTCATCGAGGAGGTCGGCTCGGAGGTGCGCGACTTCAAGGTCGGCGACTTCGTGGTCGTGCCGTTCGACCACTGCGACAACACCTGCCCGGCGTGCCGCAACGGCGCCCACTCGGCCTGCGACAACTTCGGCATCACCCAGAGCGGCCAGGCGGAGTACGCCCTGGTCGGTCAGGCCGACGGGTCGCTGGTCAAGACCGACGGCGTGCCCGACGACGACCTGATCCCCTCGCTGCTGACGCTGTCCGACGTGATGGCGACCGGCTGGCACGCCGCCGTCGCGGCCGGCGTCCGCAAGGGCGGCACCGCGGTCGTCGTCGGTGACGGCGCGGTCGGCCTGTGCGGCGTGCTCGCCGCCGCCCACATGGGCGCCGAGACCGTCATCGCGATGTCGCGGCACGAGCCCCGCCAGGAGCTCGCCCGGAAGTTCGGCGCCACGCACGTGGTCGCCGAGCGCGGCAAGGACGGCGTGGCGGCGGTCAAGGACATCCTCGGCGGCGTCGGCGGCGACGCCGTGCTCGAGTGCGTCGGCAACGGTCCTGCCTTCGAGCAGGCCTTCCGCGTGGCCCGCCCCGGCGCGACCGTCGGGTTCGTCGGCGTGCCCCACGGTGCCGAGGCCCCGCTGCGGCTGATGTTCAGCAAGAACGTCGGCCTGGCCGGTGGCATCGCCCCGGTCCGCCGCTACCTGCCCGAGCTGCTCGACCTCGTGCTCGACCGGACCATCGACCCCGGGCTGGTCTTCGACCTGACGCTGCCCCTCGACCAGGTCGCCGACGGCTACCGCGCGATGGACGAGCGCACCGCGATCAAGGTGCTGCTGCGTCCCTGACCCCGCGGTGACGGTCGGGGTGTCAGGCGCTGAGGAGCAGGCCGTCGGTGCTGCCGGGCATCACGCACGGCGCGCAGCCGCAGGTGTCGCTGCACGCGAGGAACGTGTGCACGGCGTGGCCGCAGCGGGTGCAGGGCAGGTCGTGGGTCAGGTGACCGGGTTCCTGGTCGTGCTGGGTGTCCCACATCGGGTCCACCTCCCTCCTGCTTCTCGTCGGGACCGGATGGTCGGCCCCGTCCTTCGACGGTAGGCGCGTCGGGCCCGCGCCAGGGCTCATCGGGGCCGATCTGGTCACAAGGGACTACGAGGACTGACCGC
>CALRVO020000076.1:0-11089 GCA_943371595.1 Sphingomonas paucimobilis | reverse complement strand
CGCCGATGGGGATGCCGTACCTACCGACATTCGTCGGCGCGTCATCGGGTGCCTGAGCGTGAAGCGCACGAAGGAATGACGCCAGAGCGACGATCGAGGCTGGGTCGCTGACGGGTTCCCCGTCGGCCGGCGTGCCCTGCACCCACTCGACGATGGACCACGGCAGGGGGTACTCGGCCAGACCCGAAGGTTCGTGCCACCACGTGACACGAACCTTCGGGTCTGTCCGTGCGCACCGGCCACCCGGTGTCACTCCGCGACCAGCGAGCGCAGCACGTCGACCTTGCTCGCCCGCCGCGCGGGCCCGAGCGCAGCCAGCACGCCGACGGCGGTCGCCACGACGAAGTAGACCGCCAGCATGCCCCAGGGCAGCGTGACCGTCGTGATGCCCTCCGCGACCAGGGCTCGCGCGAGCGCGACCCCGAAGCCGACGCCCAGCACGATGCCGGTGACGGCACCCAGCAGCGACATCAGCACCGACTCGCGGCGTACGACGGTGCGGACCTGGCGCCGGGTGGCACCGACCGCCCGCAGCATGGCCAGCTCGCGGGTGCGCTCGTCGACCGACAGGGCCAGCGTGTTGACCAGGCCCAGGACGCCCACGACCACCGCCAGCAGCAGCAGGGCGGTCACGATCCCGAGCAGCTGGTCCACCGAGGCCTGGGCGCTGGCCGTGACGTCCGCGGGGGTCATCACCTCCACGTCGGGGTAGTCGGCGAGGGCCTCCTGGATGGTCTTCTTGGCGCCGCCCGGGTCGGTGCCGGGCGCCATCGTCATCAGGACCGCCCCGTCCATCGTGGACACGACGTTGGCCTCGAAGTCGTCGAGCGTGACGACGTACGACGCGTTGATCAGGCTGCCCTTGCTGAACGTGCCGGCCACGGTGAAGGTCCTCGGCCCGGTCTCGGGGAAGGTCACGACCACGGGGTCGCCCGGGCCCACGCCGAGGTCGTCGGCCTGGCGGGTGCCGACCAGGATCCGCCCCGGTCGGAGGGCGTCGAGGCTGCCCGACTCGACGCCGAGGTCGATGACGTCAGCCAGGCCGGCCGTGCCCAGACCCGTGACCAGGGTGTCCTTGCCGTCGACCCGGGCCGCCCACTCGCGCAGCTCGACGACGTCGGCGACGTCGTCACGTGTGCGGAGCAGGTCGGCGACCTTCGGGCTCAGGCCGAGCCCGGTGCCGGCCGGCTGCAGGATGAGGTCGGAGCGGTTGCCACCGCTCACGGCCTGCGAGACCGAGTCCTTGAGCGACGCCGCCGTGACCGCCATGGCGACGACCACCATCAGGCCGATCGTCAGCGCCAGGGCCGTGGCCGCGGCGCGGCGCGAGCTGCGTCCGATGTTGCGGGCCGCCATCCGCCAGCCGCTGCCGCGGCGTCCGTGGTCGACGGCGCGGGCCATGGCCCGAGCGAGCATCGGCCCGACCGCGACCAGCCCCACGAAGGTGGTCAGGCACGCGACCACCGTCCACCACCGGGCGTCACCGACGACCGCGCACACGACGAGCATCGTGGTGCCCGCCAGGAGCAGGAACCAGCCCAGCGCGTGACGCACACGGCCCGATCCGCGGCCGGTGGGGACCTCTACCCGCAGGGCCTCCATGGGGCTCACGTGGGACGCCGTCCACGCCGGGAGCACGGCCGCGACGCACGTGACGCCCAGGCCCACCGCGAGCCCCACCACCACCGTCCGCGGCTCGAGGGTCGGGGTGGTCGTCGGGATCTCGATGCCGGCCGCGGCGAGCAGGGACCGGATGCCGGTGGCCAGGCCGATGCCGGCCAGCAGGCCCAGTGCGCTCGAGACCAGACCGATCACGACGGCCTCGACGAGCACCCCGCCGAGCACCTGGTCGCGCCGGGCTCCGACCGCGCGCAGCAGGGCGACCTCGCGGCGCCGTTGGGCGACGAGGACGTTGAAGGTGTTCCAGATGACGAACGACCCGACCAGCAGCGCGACCCCAGCGAAGACGAGGAGCACCGTGGTGAAGATGCCGAGCGACTGCTTGACGGAGTCTGTGGAGTCGGCGGCGAGCTGGCGCCCGGTCAGGGCCTCGGCACCGGCAGGGAGCGCCGCGGCCACCCGGTCGCGCAGCTCGCTCGCGCCGACCCCGTCGTCGCCGCGCACGTCGACCTCGTCGACGACGCCCTCC
Organism: Sphingomonas paucimobilis; assembly: GCA_943371595.1. Lineage (GTDB taxonomy): Bacteria > Actinomycetota > Actinomycetes > Propionibacteriales > Nocardioidaceae > Nocardioides. The sequence goes on along the minus strand of CALRVO020000076.1, from coordinate 8,940 downwards.
TTGCCCAGCGCCACCTGGGCGGTAGGCAGGTCGAAGCCGGCCATGGTCGCCCCGAGGATGCTGTCGTTGTCGCCGAACCCGACGGTCCCGACCAGGGTGAAGGTCCGTCGGCCCCCTTGGAGCACGAGGTCGACGGAGTCCCCGACCTCGTAGCCGGCCACGTCGGCGGTGCGCACGTCGAGCACCACCTCGTCCGGTCCGGACGGGATGCGGCCCTCACGCAGGGTGCCGTCGCCGGACAGGTCGGGGTCGCGGGCGATGCTGGTGCCGAAGGTGGGCGCGCCGGCGGGCTGGACCGGGTCGCCGTCCTGGTCGATGACCAGGGCGAACCCGGCGACGCCGCCCTCGGCTGCGGCGACCCCGGGGACCCGGCGCACCGTCTCGACCACGCTGTCGTCGAGCGGGCGGCGCTGACCACCGGTGCTCGCCACGTCGGCGTCGTACGCACTGGTGGCGCGCACGACGACGTCGGTGCCCGAGGTGAGCCCCTGGTAGAGCTCGTCGAACGCCCGCACCATGGTGTCCGACAGCACGAACGTGCCGCTGACGAAGGCGACCCCGACCGTCACGGCGGTCACGGTCAGCAGCAGGCGCAGCTTGTTGACGAGCAGGTTGCGCAGCGAGAGTCGCAGCATGTCAGTCGCCGAGCCGGCCCATGACCTCGAGGACCCGGTCGCGCGTGGGTCGCACGAGCTCCTCGACGAGGCCACCGTCGACCAGGAAGACCACCCGGTCGGCGTACGCCGCCGCGCCGGGGTCGTGGGTCACCATCACCACGCTCTGGCCGAGCTGGTCGACCACCGACCGCAGGAAGGCCAGCAGCTCGCCGCTCGCCCTGGAGTCGAGGGCCCCGGTGGGCTCGTCGGCGAAGACGACGTCGGGTCGGGCGACCAGCGCGCGTCCCACGGCCACCCGCTGCTGCTGCCCGCCGGACAGCTCGGAGGGTCGGTGGCGCAGGCGGTCGCCGAGGTCGAGGCGGGAGACCACGGTGGCCAACCACTCGCGGTCGGGGTCGCGGCCCGCCAGATCGAGCGGGAGAGTGATGTTCTCCTCGGCGCTCAGCGTGGGCAGCAGGTTGAAGGACTGGAAGACGAAGCCGAGCCGGTCGCGTCGCAGGAGCGTCCGCTGCCGGTCGGAGAGGCTGGCGAGGTCGGTCCCACCGACCAGGACCTGCCCCGACGTCACGACGTCGAGTCCGGCGAGGCAGTGCATCAGGGTCGACTTGCCCGACCCGGACGGGCCCATGATGGCGGTGAACTGCCCCACCGGCAGGTCGAGCGACACGTGGTCGAGCGCGGTGACCGCGGTCTCTCCCTCCCCGAACACCTTGGTCACGTCGACGGCCCGGGCCGCGCAGGCGACCCCGGGGCACAGCCCGATCCCGGTGCGGTCGGCGGGCTGGAGGACGGAGGTGGGTCCCGGGACGTCGGTCATGGCTCCACGGTGTGTCGCGAGGTCGCGCGGATGGAGGGGCGAACGTCCCAGGCCCGCCGGACCATTGGCAGCCCGACGCCGGCTGCGCACGCTACGGTCGGGCGATGAGCGAGGTCCGCGCCTTCGAGCCCGACGACCTGCCGGCGCTGTGGGCGCTGGCCCACCTGCCCGACGCCGGCATCACCGAGGACCCCGACGTGCCGGTGCCGTTGCCGCTGCGCCGGGTGCCGCCGAGCGGCCCGGCCGACCTGGTCGACCCGGCCGGCTCCGTCCTGGCCGCAGGCGGCGAGCTGCTGGTCGCGCTCGAGGACGGGCACCTCGTCGGGGTCGGCGGGCTGCGGCCGGTGCACGGCCGCCCCCGGCTGGGCCGGGTCATCCGGATCCGGGTGCACCCCGCCGTGCGGCGTCGGGGCGTGGGGCGGCGGCTGATGGAGGCGCTCGAGTCCTCGGCCCGGCGCCGAGGCCTGACCGACCTGCTGCTCGACGTGGGTGACCACCAGCCCGAGGCTCTCGCGTTCTACCGCGCGCTCGATTGGTCGGAGACCTGGCGCGAGACCGGGCCGGAGTGGCACTGGCAGACCGTGTGGCACCACCGCTCCCTCGAGCGCGACCACCTCGCGGTCGAGGTGCGCCCCTGCGCGAGCGACGCCGACGCCGACGCCGCCGAGCGGGGGTTGCCGACCCGCGGCCGGCACCTGCACCACGAGCGATGGGCCCGCCAGCAGGCCGGAGGGTCGACCTACCTCCTGGCCTGGGACGGTCCTGACGTCGTCGGGCACGTGCTGCTGCTCGAGCACTCGAGGTTCCCCGACGTGGTCGAGGCGGTGGGGGTGGGCCCCGAGGCGGATGCCCTCGCCGTCGCCGAGTCGGCCCAGCGCCGCGGTGTCGGGACCGCGCTCATGGGCGCCGCCGCCGGTGTCGCGGGCGGCCGCGGAGCTCGGCTGGTCGGGCTGGCCGTGGCCCACGGCAACGACGCGGCGCTCTCGTTGTGCCGCCGGCTCGGGTGGCAGCGGCGGCCCGGGCTCGTCCCCGTCGACGAGTGGTCGTGGGTCGACGAGCGCGGCGACGAGCACCTCGAGCGTGACCGGTGCGGCTACTGGACCCTGACGCTGCCCGGGGCCGACAGCAGGGCCAGCCCGGGGGCCTCGACCACCGGGTAGGTTCGACCGGTGCCCCTGGTCCTGGTGCCCGCCGCCCGCTGGGCGCGGTGGGTCGACAACTTCGAGCGCAGCCACGGGCCGACCTCCTACGACGTCGCCGGGGGAGCGCTGACCGGCACGGCCGAGGACGGGTCGACCTTCGCGGCGCGGCTCCCCTTCGCCACGTCGTACGACGGCCCCGCGACGCCCGACGGGCTCGGCTCGGCGGTGGTGGTGCCCGGTGACTGGGGCGTGCTGCTGGTGCGCAAGGGCGGGTTCGCGATGGCGCGGATGGCGGGGACCGTGACGGGGGAGTCCAAGACGGGGCAGCGCCACGTGCAGGGGCGCACCAAGGCCGGCGGACAGTCGCAGCAGCGGTTCGCGAGGCGCCGTGACAACCAGGCGCGCCAGGCCTACGAGGCGGCCGCCGACCACGCCGCGCGCATCCTCGGCTCCCTCTCCGGCCCGGTCGTCACCGGCGGCGACCACGGCGCCGTCGACGAGGTGCTCGACGACCCGCGGCTGCGCAGCCTGGTGACGGTCCCGCCGTGGCTGGCGGTCCCCGACCCCCGGCGCGGCGTTCTCGAGCAGGCGGTCGTCGACGCGACGGCCCTCCAGGTCGAGGTCGTCAACGCATGACGTCGGGCACCCGGGTCCTCCTGCTCGCCGACACCCACCTGCCCAAGCGGGCCCGCGACCTGCCGGCCGAGGTGTGGGACCGCGTCGACGAGGCCGACGTCGTCGTCCACGCCGGTGACTGGGTCGACCTGGTCACGCTCGACCGGCTCGAGGCCCGGGCCCGGCGGCTGGTGGCGGTCGTCGGCAACAACGACGGCGCCGACCTGCGGGCCCGGCTGCCCGAGGTCGCGACCGCCGAGCTCGACGGTGTCCGGTTCGCAGTCGTGCACGAGACCGGGGGCAAGCAGGGCCGTGAGGCCCGCTGCGAGGCGGCCTACCCCGACGCCGACGTGCTCGTCTTCGGCCACAGCCACATCCCCTGGGACACCACCACCCCGCGTGGTCTGCGGCTGCTCAACCCGGGGTCGCCGACCGATCGCCGGCGGCAGCCGCACTGCACCTACCTCACCCTCGTGGCCCGCCACGGCGCGCTCGAGGACGTCGTGCTCCACCGTCTGGCTCCCCGGGTCCAGTAGCGTCCCTGCCATGTGGGAGCCCGACCCGGGGTGGCACGCCCTGCCCCGTGGCGCCGGTGCGTCCACGGTCGGCCTGTGGCGCACGGCCTACGGCGAGCAGCCGGTCGTCATCAAGCGGCTCGGTGCGCCTGCGCGCGACGACCCGGCAGAGATGTCGGACCGCAGCCACTTCGCCTACTGGCGTCGCGAGGCCGACGTGCTCGACACCGGCATCGCCCTGGCGACCCCGGGACTGCGTGCCGTGGTCGCCGCCGTCGACGAGGACGACGCCGGCATCACCATCACCCGCGAGTGGGTCGAGGACGCCGCGCTGAGCGGGCTGTTCGTCGCGGTCGCGCTCGGGCGCTTCGCGGGCAGCGACCTGGCCCGGCCCCGGTTCCTGACCGTCGGGCAGCTGCGGCAACGGCTCGCCCGCACCGACCACCGGGCCGGGGGCTGGCCCACGCTGGCCCGCACGACCGCCGCCGACGTCGCCGACCACCTGTGGAGGCGGCGCGGCGAGTTCCTGTCGCTGCTCGACGCCCTCCCGCAGGTGCCGCAGCACGGCGACCCGTCGCACGACAACATCCCCGGACGCTCCGGTGACGACGCCGTGGCCATCGACTGGGCGACGCTGGGGGTCGGGCCGGTGGGCGGCGACCTGGGCTACTTCTCCCTCACCGCCCGCGAGGAGTTCGAGCCGCTGCTCGACGCCTACCTGATGGGTCTGCCCGACGACGTGGCCGCCCGCGACGACGTGCTGCTCGGGGCGCGCATCACCGCCGTCTACACGGCGTTCGGCCGGGCCGAGTGGGCCCTGGCCCGGGTCGCGGGTGGCGAGGGCGCCCTGGCCGGCAAGTTCCGGCACCCCTCGGTGGCCCCCTACCTGCGCGCGCTGCAGCGCCAGGCGCCGCACGTGGAGGCGTTGCTCGGCTGGTGAGCCGGTGCGGGTCGGCTCAGACCCGGTCGACCGAGAACGTGTCGCACGCGTCGACCGAGCCCTGGTCGAAGCCGATGCCGAACCACTTCTGCCGGTTGGCCGCCGACCCGTGGGTCCAGGTCTCCTCGTCGACCTGCCCGGTGGTCTTCTTCTGGATCCGGTCGTCGCCGACCGAGGCCGCCGCCTTCAGCGCCAGGTCGATGTCGTCCTGGTTCAGCTCGGCGAAGAGCACGTTGCCGTCGGCGTCCTCGGTGCTGGTGGCGGCCCTGGCCCACATCCCGGCGAAGCAGTCGGCCTGCAGCTCCAGGCGTACGCCGGTGCTCTGCGGCCCGGCGTCCCCGGTGACGTTGCCCAGGGTGCCGAGCAGGTTGGAGACGTGGTGGCCGTACTCGTGGGCCAGCACGTAGGGCTCGACGAACCCGCCGTCGGGGCCACCGAGCTGCTTCTCGAGGACCTCGTCGAAGAACCCGGTGTCGAGGTAGATGGTCTCGTCGGACGGGCAGTAGAACGGGCCCACCGCCGAGTCGGCGCCGCCGCAGCCGGTGGTGATGCTGCTGGTGAAGGTGACGATCTTGTCGGCCGGACGGAAGTCGCCGCCGAGCTCGTCCCCCCAGAAGGCACGCAAGGAGTTCTCGACCGCGACGCGCGCGCAGTCGGCGCTCTTGTTGGCGTCGGCGCCGGTCTTGCAGGAGGAGTAGCGGCCGGTGTCGCTGAAGCGGCTCGCGTCGAGCCCGCCACCACCGCCCAGGCCGCCGCCACCGTTGCTCCCGGAGAAGAGCTGGATCGCGATGAAGACCACGACCACGATGACGCCGACGACCCCACCGCCGCCCGCCACGCCGCCGGGGATCGGGATCCGACCGCCGCCACCTCCCAGGCCACCCCCGCCCGAACCACGGCCGGAGCCGCGACCGGCGTCGCCGACCCGGCTGGTGTCGAGACGGGCCTTGGGGTTGAAGCGCATGGCGGCAATGTAGGCCATCGGGATCAGGGGGTGTGTCGTCCGGCACCCCGGCGACGATGGGGCCGGTAGGGCCGTGCGTCCCTAGAATCAGGTCACCATGATCAGCGCACACCAGCTCGAGGTCCGAGCCGGTGCCCGGCTCCTGATGGAGGACGTCACCTTCCGCGTCGCCGCCGGCGACAAGGTGGGCCTCGTCGGGCGCAACGGCGCCGGCAAGACGACGCTCACCAAGATCCTCGCGGGCGAGGCCCAGCCCGCCGGCGGATCGGTCACGCGCACCGGTGAGGTCGGCTACCTCCCGCAGGACCCCCGCACCGGCGACCCGGAGGTGCTCGCACGCGACCGCATCCTGTCCGCGCGTGGCCTCGACGACGTCGTACGCCGGATGCGCGAGGCCGAGGAGATGATGGGGTCCGACGACCCCAAGCTGCGCGAGAAGGGCATGAAGCGCTACACCCGGGCCACCGACGAGATGCAGGCCGGCGGTGGCTACGCCGCCGAGTCCGAGGCGGCCACGATCGCGGCGTCGCTCGGCATCGCCGACCGCATCCTGGGCCAGCCCCTCAAGACGCTCTCGGGCGGCCAGCGCCGCCGGGTCGAGCTGGCGCGCATCCTGTTCTCCGACGCCGAGGTGCTGATCCTCGACGAGCCCACCAACCACCTCGACGCCGACTCCATCGTGTGGCTGCGCGACTTCCTCAAGAACCACAGCGGCGGCTTCATCGTCATCAGCCACGACAACGCGCTGCTCGAGCAGACCGTCAACAAGGTCTTCCACCTCGACGCCAACCGTGGCGTCATCGATCTCTACAACATGGGCTGGCGCCACTACCTGACCCAGCGCGAGACCGACGAGAAGCGTCGCAAGCGCGAGCGGATGAACGCCGAGAACAAGGCCAAGACGCTCACCGACCAGGCCAACCGGATGCGCGCCAAGGCCTCCAAGGCCCAGGCCGCCCAGTCGATGCTCAAGCGGGCCGAGAAGATCATGTCGGGCCTCGAGGGCGAGCGCGCCGCCGACAAGGTCGCCAAGATCAAGTTCCCGGCCCCGGCTCCCTGCGGCAAGACCCCGCTCACGGCCACCGAGCTGTCCAAGTCCTACGGCTCGCTCGAGGTCTTCACCGACGTCGACCTCGCCATCGACCGCGGCTCGCGCGTGGTCATCCTCGGTCTCAACGGCGCCGGCAAGACGACGCTGCTGCGCATCCTCGGCGGCGTCGACCAGTCCGACACCGGAGCGGTGATCCCCGGCCACGGGCTCAAGCTCGGCTACTACGCCCAGGAGCACGAGACCCTCGACACCTCGCGCACGGTGCTCGAGAACATGCAGTCCGCGGCGCCCCAGCTCACCGACACCGAGGCACGCTCCGTGCTCGGCTCGTTCCTCTTCTCCGGCGACGACGCCTCCAAGCCCGCGTCGGTGCTCTCCGGCGGCGAGAAGACCCGGCTCGCCCTGGCCTCCCTGGTCGTGTCGAGCGCCAACGTGCTGCTGCTCGACGAGCCCACCAACAACCTCGACCCCGCCTCCCGCGAGGAGGTGCTCGCCGCCATCCGCACCTACGAGGGCGCGATCATCCTGGTCACCCACGACGAGGGCGCCGTCCGCGCCCTCGAGCCCGACCGGGTGCTGCTGCTGCCCGACGGCGACGAGGACCTCTGGACCGAGGACTACGCCGACCTGGTGTCGCTGGCCTGAGGGTCCGAGTCACTGTGGTCCCACCGGCCCCTGGACGAACCCTCAGGGCAGCAGCAACCCCGCGTCCCCGAACTCGTGCCACAGGTACCCACCCGCCACGGCCTCGTCGTACGCCGACTGCGTGAGGTCACGACCGGCGACGGCCTCCACCAGCAGCAGGTGCGAGGCGGCCGGGTCGTGCCAGCCGGTGACGAGACCGGTGACGACCCGGGGCGGGTCGCCCGGCGTCACGACCCGTGAGGTCCAGCCGGAGCGAGGGACCACCCGCCCGTCGGGGGCGACCGCCGACTCGAGGGCGCGGGTGACCGTGGTGCCGACGGCGAGCACGCGCCCCCCGCCGGCGCGGGCGGCGTTGACCACGGCCGCGGTCGGGGCGGTGACCTCGAAGCGCTCGGGCAACGGGGCCTCGCCCGCCTCCTGGGAGGAGACGCCGGTGTGGAGGGTGATCGGCACGACGCCGACCCCGCGCGAGACCAGCCGCGTCACCAGCCCGGTGGTGAAGGGGCGCGCCGCCGACGGCATCTCGGCCGACCCGGGGACCGTCCCGAAGATGGTCTGGTAGTCCTCCAGCGGGTAGGCCCGGTCGAGGTAGCCGTAGGAGATGGGTCTGCCGTGCCGGGCCATCGTCCGCCCCAGGTCGCCGGTGACCCGGGCCCGCCACAGCCGGTTGCCGCGGCCGGTCGGCGACGAGCCGTCGCGGGGGTGGGGCTGGAGCAGGTCGAGGGTCGCACCCACGAGGGTCAGCCGGTCACCGGCCCGGGCGTCGAGCACCGCCCGCGCCGCGTCCGGAGCCGTCCGGACCTCGACGACCCACGTGCCGTCGTCCAGCGGCGCGGCCGCGTGCACCACCACCGGGCCGTGGCGCGACGAGCGGGCGTCGGCCTGGCCGGCCACGGTCGCGGAGTTGTTGACCACCACCAGGTCCCCGGCCCGCAGGTGGTCGGCCAGGTCGTGGAAGCGCGCGTGCACGACGCCGTCGGGCATGGCGACGAGCAGCCGCGTCGCGTCGCGAGCGACATCGCGCGTCTCGGCCGGCGACGGCGCGAAGTCCGGCGCGGTGAACGTCGTCGTCGGTGTCTCGACCAGTGCCGTCACGCCGACACCACCTCGGGGGCGAACGACGCCGCGCGGTAGCGACCCGACGGCGGGCGCGAGCGGAGCAGGGCCATCAGCGCCGGCACCACCGCCTCGGGGGTCGGCCGGTCGGAGATGTCCTCGCCGGGGAAGGCGTCCTGGTGCATCGCGGTGCGCATGTCGCCGGGGTCGACGGCGTACGTCGTCAGGCCCTCCTCGGCGCCGAGGGTGAGGGTCAGCAGGTCGAGCGCGGCCTTGCCGGCGGCGTACGGGCCCCAGGTCTCGTGGTGCTCGACCGCGGCGTCGCTCGAGACGGACAGCACGACCCCGTCGGAGGAGCGCAACAGGGGCAGCACCAGCCGGGTCAGGGCCAGCGGGGCGGCCGCGTCGACACGCCAGGTCGCCAGCAGCTCGTCGGTGGTGGTCTGGCGCAACGGGCGCAGGGGGAGCGGCCCCAGGGTGCTCGCGTTGTGGACCAGCAGGTCGAGACGCCCGAGCCAGGTCACCTCGCGGGCGAGCTGCTCCTGGTGGGCCGGGTCGGCGACGTCGCCGACCACCGG
>CALRVO020000075.1:0-11092 GCA_943371595.1 Sphingomonas paucimobilis | reverse complement strand
CGGCAGCAGCGGCGCGCCGGTCTCACGGGCCAGCGCCACCGCGCCCGGCATCATCGCGCGCACGGCGTAGGCGGCGGAGATCCCGGCCTCGGGGAAGACGCACACGGCCTCGCCCTCGCGCAGCAGCCGGCGCGCGCGCAGGTAGGCCGCGGCGGGCGCCTGCCGGTCGACCGGCACGTGGCGCATCGTCTCCATCAGCCGCCCGGCCGGGGAGTCCCAGATGTCACCACGGCACAGGAAGCGCACCAGGCGACGGGTGTCGAGCAGTGCCTGGCCGACGTAGACGAAGTCGGGGAACGACACGTGGTTGCACGCGAGCACGACCGGGCCGTCGGTCGGCAGGTGCTCCGCACCTTCGGAGCGCACCGTCAGGTCGAGGGCGCGCAGGGCGAGCTTGCCGGCCGCGATCACGCCGCGGTAGACACCATCCGCCATGCCGGTGGTTCGGAGCCGACTACGAGAACGGTGGGCGGTGGTCCTGGGCCAGGGAGCGACGACCGGCCCAGCGCCAGACCCGGGCGGCACGGTCGCGGTCCTCGTCGGTCACCAGGTTGCCCATCCACCGCAGTGCCAGGGTCATCAACCAGTCCGAGCGCATCCCGGCCGGGCCGAGGGTCGGCAGCAGCCGCGGCACGGTCACCAGGCCCGCGAGACGGCGCGCGATCGAGAACGACTCGCCGTAGTGGTCACGCAGCAGCGCGGGCCACGCGAGGTCGAGCTCGTCGCGCTCCTGCATCACCTCGACCAGCAGGCGTCCGGTCTCGAGCCCGTAGTCGATGCCCTCGCCGTTGAGCGGGTTGACGCACCCGGCGGCGTCGCCGATCAGCGCCCAGTTGCGACCCGCGACGTTGCTGACCGCGCCGCCCATCGGCAGCAGCGCGGACGTCTTGGCCCGGATGTCGCCCTCGAGCCCGAACTCGTCGCGGCGCTCCTCGGCGTAGAAGTCCATCAGCGGCTTGATCGCGATGTCGGCCGGCCGCTTGGCGGTCGCGAGGGTGCCGACCCCGAGGTTGACCTCGCCGTTGCCCAACGGGAAGATCCAGCCGTAGCCGGACAGGATCTTGCCGTCCTCGCCGCGCAGCTCCAGGTGGCTGCTGATCCACGGGTCGTCCGACATCGTGCTGGCGACGTAGGACCGACCGGCGACGCCGTAGACGGTGTCGCGGTGCCACTCGCGACCGAGCATCTTGCCCAGCGGCGAGCGCACGCCGTCGGCCACGACCAGGCGGCGACAGGCGATCTCGAACGTCTCGTCACCCTGCCTGAAGACGACAGCGCTCACCCGGGCCCCGTCGCGGCGTACGTCGACCGCGCGGGCCCCGTCGAGGGCGGTCGCCCCGCTCTTGATCGCGGTGGTGCGCAGGTGGTCGTCGAGCTCGGTGCGGGGTACCGCGCTGCCCCAGTCGGGCAGGGTCCCGCCGGGCCACGGCAGCAGCAGCGTCTGCCCGAAGCCGTGGGCCCGCAGCCCGCGGTTGACGGTGCGCGCGCGCAACCAGTCCTCGAGCCCGAGCCGGGACAGCTCGTCGACCGCCCGGGGGGTCAGGCCGTCGCCGCAGGTCTTGTCACGGGGGAACACGGCCATGTCGGTCAGGACCGTGTCGAGCCCGGCCCGTGCGGCCCACGCCGCCGCCGCCGACCCGGCCGGTCCCGCACCGACCACCAGCACGTCGGTCTGCGTCGGGATCATGCTCACTCCTCCAGTGTCTCAGGCCCCGCCACACCCCACCGAGTCGGCGCACATGTGCGCCGACTCGGCGTCGAGGTGAAGTCCAGACGGGTCGAGTCGGCGTCGCGGTCGAACATCTACGCCGACTCGACGGGCTCAGCGGGCGGCGCGGTAGGGCTGGTGGCCGATCAGGTGGACGCCGGGGCGCGCACAACCGGTGGTGCGGTGCACGACGTACTGCGAGACGCGCGAGTCGGGCACGTAGACCCGGAACCCGTCGACCCGGGTCGGGCGGCAGGCGCGGCGCGGGTAGTTGGCCGCGACCGTCTCGTCGACCCTGCTCACGACGCTCTCGCCCGGGTCGAGCACGACCGTGCGGACCCGGCCCGCGTCCCGGTCGGCCGCGGCCCCGACCTGCGTGCCGTCCCCGTGGCCGACGTAGGACAGGCCTCCGTAGCCACGCACGGTGCACGTGCGGTCCGAGGTCACGGTGAGGCGGATGACGCCGTACCGGTGGCCGGCCCCGGCGTCGCGGGCGTGGTACGACGCCGTCAGGTCGCGGTTGCCGCACTCCCCCGGCTGCGCGTGCGCGACCGCGGCGGGTCCGACCAGCGCACCGCCGGTGGCGATCGCCAGGGCGGCGGTGGTGGCTGCGAGCGTGGCCTTGGTGCTCATGGTGTTTCCCTCCTTCGACGCCCCCGGGCGGGGCGTACAGGAGTGGGACTGCGAGCCCGGAGCCCGGGTTGCCACCGGCACCTGAGAGCTTGCGTAAAAAGCAGGTGGCCCGCCGCGCTGTGCGCGACGGGCCACCTGGTGACTCGATCAGTTCTGGTAGGAACCGAAGTCGAAGTCGTCGAGCGCGACAGCCTGACCGGAGCCGGCGGTGCCGAACTCGTAGTCGTAGGAGTCGTAGCCGGTGACGGAGTAGGCCGCGGCGCGGGCCTCCTCGGTCGGCTCCACCCGGATGTTGCGGTAGCGCTCCAGGCCGGTGCCGGCCGGGATCAGCTTGCCGATGATCACGTTCTCCTTCAGGCCACGCAGGCTGTCGGAGCGACCGTGGATCGCGGCGTCGGTGAGCACCCGGGTGGTCTCCTGGAAGGAGGCCGCCGAGAGCCACGACTCCGTGGCGAGCGACGCCTTGGTGATGCCCATGAGAACCGGACGGCCCGAGGCCGGCTTGCCACCCTCGGAGACCACGCGGCGGTTCTCCTCCTCGAACTTCACCCGGTCGGTGAGGTCGGAGGGCAGCAGGTTGGTCTCGCCCGACTCGATGACCGTCACGCGACGCAGCATCTGCCGCACGATGATCTCGATGTGCTTGTCGTGGATGGCCACACCCTGCGAGCGGTAGACCTTCTGGACCTCGTCGACCAGGTGCTCCTGGGCCTTGCGGACGCCGAGGATGCGCAGGACGTCCTGCGGGTCCTCGGTGCCGACGATCAGGCGGCGGCCGACCTCTATGTGCTCGCCGTCGGCGACCAGCAGGCGCGAGCGCTTGCTGACGGGGTACTCCTGCACCTCGGAGCCGTCGTCGGGCGTGACGAGGATCTTGCGCGCCTTGTCGGTCTCGTCGATCTCGACCCGGCCGGAGGCCTCGGAGATCGGCGCACGACCCTTGGGCGAGCGGGCCTCGAAGAGCTCGACCACGCGGGGCAGACCCTGCGTGATGTCGTCGGCCGAGGCCGAGCCACCGGTGTGGAAGGTACGCATGGTCAGCTGCGTGCCGGGCTCACCGATCGACTGGGCGGCGATGATGCCGACCGCCTCACCGATGTCGACGAGCTTGCCGGTGGCCAGCGAGCGGCCGTAGCACTTGGCGCACGTGCCGGTCTTGGCGTCGCACGTCAGGACCGAGCGGACCTTGACGCTGGCGATGCCGGCGGCGATGAGCTCGCCGATCTTGACGTCGCCCAGGTCGCCACCCGCCTCGACCAGCACCTCGCCGGTCTCGGGGTGGGTGACCTCGGTCGCCGCGGAACGGGCGTAGGCCGCGGTCTCGGCGTTCTCGTCCTTGCGGACGACACCGTCGTCGCCGACGACACCGATCACCTTGGGCAGACCTCGCTCGGTACCGCAGTCGTCCTCACGGATGATGACGTCCTGCGACACGTCGACCAGACGACGGGTCAGGTAGCCCGAGTCGGCCGTGCGGAGCGCGGTGTCGGCCAGACCCTTGCGGGCACCGTGGGTGGCGATGAAGTACTCGAGGACGGTCAGGCCCTCGCGGAAGTTGGACTTGATCGGCCGCGGGATGATCTCGCCCTTGGGGTTGGCCACGAGGCCACGCATGGCCGCGACCTGGCGGATCTGGTTCATGTTGCCCGAGGCACCGGAGTTGACCATCACGAAGATGGGGTTGGTCCGGTTGTGGTCCTCGAAGTTGGTCTCCATGGCCTTGCCGACCATGTTGGAGGCCTCGGTCCAGATCTCGATGAGCTCCTGGCGACGCTCCTCGTCGGTGACCAGACCGCGCTCGAACTGCTTCTGGATCTTGGCGGCCTTCTCCTCGAACTCGGCCAGGATCTCGACCTTGTTGTCGGGGGTGACCACGTCGTCGATCGAGACCGTGACGCCGGAGTGCGTGGCCCAGTAGAAGCCGGCCTCCTTGAGGGCGTCGAGCGAGGCGGCGACCTCGACCTTGGTGTAGCGCTCGGCGAGGTCGTTGACGATCGCGCCGAGGGCCTTCTTGCCCACCTCGTAGTTCACGAAGGGGTAGTCGGCCGGCAGGGTCTCGTTGAACAGGGCCCGGCCCAGCGTGGTCTCGAGCGTCAGCGTCTTGAGCGAGCCGTCGAACTCGGCGTGCTCCATCGGCGGGACGATGTCGGTCATCCGGATCTTGATGACGCTCTGCAGCGCGATCTCGTGCCGGTCGAAGGCCATGATCGCCTCGGCGACCGACGAGAACGCCCGGCCCTCGCCCCCGCCGCCGGGGCGGTCGGAGGTCATGAAGAACAGCCCGATGATCATGTCCTGGGTCGGCATGGTGACCGGACGGCCGTCGGACGGCTTGAGGATGTTGTTGGTCGACAGCATCAGGATCCGCGCCTCGGCCTGGGCCTCGGCCGACAGCGGCAGGTGCACCGCCATCTGGTCGCCGTCGAAGTCGGCGTTGAACGCCGTGCAGACGAGCGGGTGGATCTGGATGGCCTTGCCCTCGATCAGCTGGGGCTCGAAGGCCTGGATGCCGAGGCGGTGGAGCGTGGGTGCACGGTTGAGCAGCACCGGGTGCTCGGTGATGACCTCCTCGAGCACGTCCCAGACCTCGGGACGTACGGCGCGCTCGACCATCCGCTTGGCGGACTTGATGTTCTGCGCGTGGGAGAGGTCGACGAGCCGCTTCATCACGAAGGGCTTGAACAGCTCGATCGCCATGTTCTTGGGCAGACCGCACTGGTGCAGCTTGAGCTGCGGGCCCGAGACGATGACCGAACGGCCCGAGTAGTCGACGCGCTTGCCGAGGAGGTTCTGGCGGAAGCGCCCCTGCTTGCCCTTGAGCATGTCGGACAGCGACTTCAGCGGCCGGTTGCCCGGTCCGGTGACCGGACGACCACGGCGGCCGTTGTCGAACAGCGAGTCGACGGCCTCCTGGAGCATCCGCTTCTCGTTGTTGACGATGATCTCGGGCGCACCAAGGTCGAGCAGCCTCTTGAGGCGGTTGTTGCGGTTGATCACGCGGCGGTAGAGGTCGTTGAGGTCGGAGGTGGCGAAGCGGCCACCGTCGAGCTGGACCATCGGACGCAGGTCGGGCGGGATGACCGGGACGGCGTCGAGGACCATTCCGCGCGGCTCGTTGCCGGTCTTGCGGAACGCGTCGACGACCTTGAGGCGCTTGAGGGCGCGGACCTTCTTCTGGCCCTTGCCGTTGGCGATCGTGTCGCGCAGCGACTCGACCTCGGCCTCGATGTCGAAGCCCTCGAGGCGCTTCTGGATCGCCGTGGCGCCCATGTGGCCCTCGAAGTACTTGCCGAACCAGTTCTTCATCTCGCGGTAGAGCAGCTCGTCGCCCATGAGGTCCTGGATCTTGAGCGTCTTGAAGGTGCTCCAGACCTCCTCGAGCCGGTCGAGCTCGCGCTGGGCCCGGTCGCGCAGCTGCTTCATCTCGCGCTCGGCGCCGTCGCGCACCTTGCGGCGCTGGTCGGCCTTGGCACCCTCGGCCTCGAGGGCGGCCAGGTCGTCCTCGAGCTTCTTGGTGCGGTCCTCCAGCGAGCTGTCGCGACGCTTCTCGAGCATCTCGCGCTGCTGCTGCACCTTGGCCTCGAGCGAGGTCAGGTCGCGGTGGCGCGCGTCCTCGTCGACCGCGGTGATCATGTAGGCGGCGAAGTAGATGACCTTCTCGAGGTCCTTCGGGGCGAGGTCGAGCAGGTAGCCCAGCCGCGACGGGACGCCCTTGAAGTACCAGATGTGGGTCACCGGGGCGGCGAGCTCGATGTGGCCCATCCGCTCGCGGCGGACCTTGGACCGGGTCACCTCGACGCCGCAGCGCTCGCAGATGATGCCCTTGAAGCGCACCCGCTTGTACTTGCCGCAGTAGCACTCCCAGTCCCGGGTGGGACCGAAGATCTTCTCGCAGAAGAGACCGTCACGCTCCGGCTTGAGCGTGCGGTAGTTGATCGTCTCCGGCTTCTTGACCTCGCCGTGGCTCCACGTACGGATGTCGTCCGCGGTGGCCAGGCCGATCTTGAGCTGGTCGAAGAAGTTCACGTCGAGCACGATGGCTGCAACCCTTCGTAGTTCTTTAAGTAAGGAAGTTGGTGGGGGGCGGAGGCCGGTGCCCCCCGCTGGTCAGCAGGGGGCACCGGCACATCACACCTCTTCGACCGAGCTGGGCTCGCGGCGCGACAGGTCGATGCCGAGCTCCTCGGCGGCACGGAAGACGTCTTCCTCCGCGTCGCGCAGCTCGATCTGCGACCCGTCCTGGCTGAGCACCTCGACGTTCAGACACAGGGACTGCATCTCCTTGACGAGCACCTTGAACGACTCGGGGATACCGGAGTCGGGGATGTTCTCGCCCTTGACGATGGCCTCGTAGACCTTGACGCGACCAGGCACGTCGTCGGACTTGATGGTGAGCAGCTCCTGCAGGGCGTAGGCGGCGCCGTAGGCCTCCATCGCCCAGACCTCCATCTCGCCGAACCGCTGGCCACCGAACTGGGCCTTACCGCCCAGGGGCTGCTGCGTGATCATCGAGTAGGGGCCCGTCGAACGCGCGTGGATCTTGTCGTCGACGAGGTGGTGGAGCTTGAGGATGTACATGTAGCCCACCGACACCGGGTCGGCGAACGGCTCGCCGGAGCGGCCGTCGAACAGGTGGGCCTTGCCGGTGCCGTCGATCATCCGGACGCCGTCGCGGTTGGGGATCGTCGAGCCGAGCAGCCCGGTGATCTCGTCCTCGCGAGCGCCGTCGAAGACCGGGGTCGCAACCTTGGTGCCGGGCGCGGCCTTGTCGGCGTGGATGTCGATCAGGCGCTGCTTCCAGCCGTCCTTGTCGCCCGCACCGGGCTGGTCGCTCAGCTCGAGGTCCCAGCCCTGCTTGGCCAGCCACCCGAGGTGGAGCTCGAGGATCTGGCCGATGTTCATCCGGCGCGGGACACCGAGCGGGTTGAGCACGACGTCGACCGGGGTGCCGTCCTCCATGAAGGGCATGTCCTCGATCGGGAGGATCTTGGCGATGACGCCCTTGTTGCCGTGGCGGCCGGCGAGCTTGTCACCCACCGAGATCTTGCGCTTCTGGGCGACGTAGACGCGGACCAGCTGGTTGACGCCGGGCGGCAGCTCGTCGCCGTCCTCGCGGTCGAAGACCCGGACGCCGATGACGGTGCCGGACTCGCCGTGCGGGACCTTCATCGAGGTGTCGCGCACCTCGCGCGCCTTCTCGCCGAAGATCGCGCGGAGCAGGCGCTCCTCGGGGGTCAGCTCGGTCTCGCCCTTGGGCGTGACCTTGCCGACGAGGATGTCGCCCGTGGTGACCTCGGCGCCGATGCGGATGATGCCGCGCTCGTCGAGGTCGGCCAGCATCTCCTCGGAGACGTTGGGGATGTCGCGGGTGATCTCCTCGGGGCCGAGCTTGGTGTCGCGGGCGTCGACCTCGTGCTCCTCGATGTGGATCGAGGTGAGGACGTCCTCCTGCACCAGGCGCTGGCTGAGGATGATCGCGTCCTCGTAGTTGTGACCCTGCCAGGGCATGAAGGCGACGAGCAGGTTGGTGCCCAGCGCCATCTCGGCCTGGTCGGTGCAGGGACCGTCGGCGATCGGCGAGCCGACCTCGACGCGGTCACCCTCGGAGACCAGGGGCCGCTGGTTGATGCAGGTGCCCTGGTTGGAGCGCCGGAACTTGGCCAGCTTGTAGGTGGTGTAGGTGCCGTCGTCGTTCATCGTCTCGACGAGGTCGGCGGACACCTCCTTGATGACACCGGCGTGGTCCGCGACGACCACGTCACCGGCGTCGACCGCGGCGCGGTACTCGATGCCGGTGCCGACGAGCGGGCTGTCGCTGGTGATGAGCGGGACGGCCTGACGCTGCATGTTGGCGCCCATGAGCGCGCGGTTGGCGTCGTCGTGCTCGAGGAACGGGATCAGGGCGGTCGCGACCGACACCATCTGGCGCGGCGAGACGTCCATGTAGTCGACCTCGGCGGCCAGGATCTCGGAGACCTCACCGTCGCGCTGACGGACCAGCACGCGCTCCTCGACGAACTTGCCCTGGGCGTCGAGGATCTGGTTGGCCTGCGCGATGACGTAGCGGTCCTCGTCGTCGGCGGTCAGGTAGTCGATCTGGTCGGTGACCGAGCCGTCGGTGACCTTGCGGTAGGGCGTCTCGACGAAGCCGAACGGGTTGATCCGGCCGTAGGAGGCCAGCGAGCCGATCAGACCGATGTTGGGGCCCTCAGGGGTCTCGATCGGGCACATGCGGCCGTAGTGCGACGGGTGGACGTCACGGACCTCCATGCCGGCACGGTCGCGGGACAGACCACCGGGCCCGAGCGCCGAGAGGCGACGCTTGTGCGTCAGGCCGGCGATCGGGTTGGTCTGGTCCATGAACTGCGACAGCTGGGAGGTTCCGAAGAACTCCTTGAGCGCCGCGACGACCGGGCGGATGTTGATCAGCGACTGCGGCGTGATGGCCTCGACGTCCTGGGTGGTCATCCGCTCGCGGACGACGCGCTCCATGCGGGCCAGACCCGTGCGGAGCTGGTTCTGGATGAGCTCGCCGACGGTGCGCATGCGGCGGTTGCCGAAGTGGTCGATGTCGTCGGGGCCGACCTCGATGGTGCCGCCGGGGGCCTCGACCTGCTCCTTGCCGTCGTGCAGCGCGACGATGTACTTGATCGCGTTGACGACGTCGGAGATGGTCAGCGTCTGCTGGTCGAAGGCCTCGACCAGGCCGAGCTTCTTGTTGATCTTGTAGCGGCCGACCTTGGCCAGGTCGTAGCGCTTGGGGTTGAAGTAGTAGTTCTTCAGCAGCGTCAGCGCGGCCTCGCGGGTGGGCGGTTCGCCCGGGCGCAGCTTGCGGTAGATGTCGAGCAGCGCGTCGTCGGGACCCTGGGTGTGGTCCTTCTCCTCGGTGAGCTGGATCGACTCGTACTGACGCAGCTCCTCCATCACGGCCTCGTAGTCGTAGGCCTCGCCGGTGTCCTCGGCGACGGCCTGCAGCGCCTTGAGGAGCACGGTGATGTTCTGCTTGCGCTTGCGGTCGAGACGGACGCCGACCAGGTCGCGCTTGTCGATCTCGAACTCGAGCCAGGCGCCCCGCGAGGGGATCAGCCGGGCGGTGTAGATGTCCTTGTCGGACGTCTTGTCGGCGGTGCGCTCGAAGTAGACGCCGGGGCTGCGGACCAGCTGGGAGACCACGACGCGCTCGGTGCCGTTGATGACGAAGGTGCCCTTGGGGGTCATCAGGGGGAAGTCACCCATGAAGACGGTCTGGCCCTTGATCTCACCGGTGTCGTTGTTGGTGAACTCGGCCGAGACGTAGAGCGGGGCGGAGTAGGTGAAGTCCTTCTCCTTGCACTCGTCGACGGAGTACTTGGGGTCGTAGAAGACGGGGTTCTCGAACGAGAGCGACATCGTCTCGGAGAAGTCCTCGATCGGCGAGATCTCCTCGAAGATCTCGGTCAGACCGGACTTGCGGGAGGTGTCCTCCCCCGCCGCCAGACGCCGCTCGACGACGGCGTCCCAGTTGGCGTTGCCGACGAGCCAGTCGAAGGCGTCGGTCTGCAGGGACAGGAGCTTCGGAATCTCGAGTGGTTCGTCGATCTTCGCGAAAGAGATGCGGCGGTAGTTGCCGGTGTTGTTGCTGGTGGAGCTGGAAGCAGAAGTGCTGCGCGCGGCCAAGAGAGATCCTTCGACGTCAGTCGCGGTGAGGAGCGCCAGACCACCACAACATCGCCACCGGGCAGGCAGATGCGTATCTGAGGGCAGACGCAAGGCGCCACGATACACGGATCACGGGCGCGCCACAACTACGGCAGGCGCCTCGAGGACGAGCGTGCCACGATGATGACCCCCAGGGGCTCCCGGGTCAAGCACCTGGCGTCGTTCGTCTCAGCAGGTGCCACCGGGCGAGGTGATCAGGCAGTCGACCAACCACGCTCCGTCGACGTCGAGCATGCGGATGGTCACCTGGTCGCGCGACACCTTGTCGCCCGAGGCGTTGCGGGTGGGACGGTTGACGAAGGCGAGCACGTCGACCCGGTCCTTGCCGGTGCGCACGATGCCGGTCTGGACGACCTCGGCGGTGACGATGGTCTTGGTCGTGGGCGCGTTGTCCTGGATGAACCCGGCGAAGTTCTGCTCGTAGACCTCGGCGTAGCGCGGGGTCATGAACGCCGTCGCGGCCTCGCGGCTCTTGTCGAGGTCGCGGTAGTCGTAGGAGAGCACCGGACCGATCGCCGTCTCGGCGGCCTTGCGGGCCGCCTGGATCTCGCGGGTGTCGGGCAGCCCGCTGCTGTCGGCCGACGCCGGCGCCGACCCCCCGTCGCCGGCCACGAGGGCGACCACGGTCGCCACGACCAGCAGCAGCGCCACGACGCCCAGGGCGACGGTGACGACGAGCCGGCCGCGGCCCGGCGGGTGGTCGGCGCCGTCGCGGGTGGTGGCCTTGTCGAGGGTCACCGACGGACCCGCCTGGGTCACGGTGTCGGCGTCGGTGTCGTCGCCGGGCTCGTCGGTGGCGTGGGTGCCGTTGTCGGCCTCGGGTGCGTCCTCGTCGTCGTCGTCCTGGGCGGCGAGGTCGGCGTCGTGGGCGGCCCGGCGCGCGGGGTCGAGCAGCACCTCGGCGGCGCGGTTGCGCTGCTTGAAGCGGCGGTCGGTCGGGTCGAGACCGGCGACAGACTCCTGCCAGGCCGCCCGGATCTCGTCGGTGGTGGCGGTCTCGTCGACGCCGAGGACGTCGTACCAGCTCGGGATCACGAGACCGCCTCCCAGCCG
>CALRVO020000074.1:0-11168 GCA_943371595.1 Sphingomonas paucimobilis | reverse complement strand
TGGAAGTCACGTAGGGCACGTGCGGGGTGTCGTCGGGGTGCAGGAGGTTGTGGTCCTCGGCCGCGACGGCGTCGCGGGCCAGCTCGTTCCACGAGGTGACCGACCACGTGTCGGACTGGACGCCCCACTCCTCGGCGAGCAGGCGCGCGGCCTCCTTGACCCACGGGAACCCGACCCCGGAGGCCATCAGCTGCACGCGGGGGCCCTCGCCCGAGGCGGTCGAGACCCGGTGGATGCCGCGCAGGATGCCGTCGACGTCGACGTCGTCGGGCTGGGCCGGCTGCTCGACGGGCTCGTTGTAGACGGTGATGTAGAAGATGACGTTCTCACCGTTGCCGTCGGGTCCGCCGGTGCCGTACATCCGCTCCAGGCCGGAGCGCATGATGTGCCCGATCTCGTAGGCGAACGCCGGGTCGTAGTGCACGACCGCCGGGTTGGTGGCGGCGAGCAGCGGGGAGTGGCCGTCGGCGTGCTGCAGCCCCTCACCGGTCAGCGTGGTGCGACCGGCCGTGGCGCCGATCAGGAAGCCGCGGGCGAGCTGGTCGGCCATCGCCCAGATGGAGTCGCCGGTGCGCTGGAACCCGAACATCGAGTAGAAGATGTAGAACGGGATCATATGCTCGCCGTGCGTGGAGTACGCCGACCCGGCTGCGGTCGCCGAGGCCATCGCCCCGGCCTCGGAGATGCCCTCGTGGAGCATCTGGCCGCTGGTGGACTCCTTGTAGGCCAGGAGCAGCTTGCGGTCGACGGCCTCGTACTGCTGGCCGCCCGGGTTGTAGACCTTGGCGCTCGGGAACATCGAGTCCATGCCGAACGTGCGGTACTCGTCGGGGGCGATCGGCACGATGCGCTTGCCGATCTCGGGGTCCTTCATCCAGTCGCGCAGCAGCCGCACGCACGCCATCGTCGTCGCGACCGCGTGCTTGCCACCGCCCTTGGCGACCTCGGCGTAGACCGAGTCGCCGGGCAGCGTGAGCGGCTCGGCGCGCACGATGCGTCGCGGCAGCGAACCACCGAGAGCAGCGCGCCGCTGCATCATGTACTCGATCTCGGGGGACTTCTCGCCCGGGTGGAAGAAGGGCGCAGACCCGGTCTCCTCGTAGGAGCGCTCGAGGTCACGGTCGGAGATCGGCAGGTGCAGCCGGTCACGGAACCGCTTGAGGTCGTCCTGGGTCAGCTTCTTCATCTGGTGGGTGGCGTTCTTGCCCTCGAGGGCGTCGATCGTCCAGCCCTTGATGGTCTTGGCCAGGATCACGGTCGGCTGCCCGACGTGCTTGGTGGCCGACTCGAAGGCGGCGTAGACCTTGCGGTAGTCGTGACCGCCGCGGGGGAGCTTCTGGATCTGGCCGTCGGTCATGTGCTCGACCATGCGGCGCAGCCGCGGGTCGGGGCCGAAGAAGTGCTCGCGGACGTAGGCGCCGTCCTCGACCGAGTAGGTCTGGAAGTCGCCGTCGGGCGTGGTGTTCATCTTGTTGACGAGCACGCCGTCGACGTCGCGGGCGAGCAGCGCGTCCCAGCCCTGGCCCCAGATCACCTTGATGACGTTCCAACCCGCGCCACGGAAGTTGGCCTCGAGCTCCTGGATGATCTTGCCGTTGCCGGTGACCGGCCCGTCGAGCTGCTGCAGGTTGCAGTTGACGACCCAGGTGAGGTTGTCGAGCTCCTCGCGCGCGGCGACGCGGATCGCGCCCAGCGACTCGGGCTCGGCCATCTCGCCGTCGCCCAGGAAGGCCCAGACGTGCTGGTCGGAGGTGTCCTTGATGTTGCGGTTGTGCAGGTAGCGGTTGAAGCGCGCCTGGTAGATCGAGTTGAGGGCGGTCAGGCCCATCGACACCGTCGGGAACTCCCAGAAGTCGGGCATCAGCCGCGGGTGGGGGTAGGACGGCAGGCCCTGTCCCGGTCCGTGCTGGACCTCCTGGCGGAAGCGGTAGAGCTGCTCCTCGCTCAGGCGGCCCTCGAGGAACGCGCGGGCGTAGATGCCCGGGGACCCGTGGCCTTGGATGTAGATCTGGTCGCCGCCGCCCGGGGCGTCCTTGCCGCGGAAGAAGTGGTTGAAGCCGACCTCGTAGAGGCTCGCGGAGGACTGGTAGGTCGCGATGTGGCCGCCGACCTCGAGGCCCTTGCGGTTGGCGCTCGACACCATGACCGCGGCGTTCCAGCGCAGGAACGCACGGATCCGCTGCTCGACCTCGTAGTCGCCCGGGAACCACGGCTCGCGCTCGGGCGGGATGGTGTTGATGTAGTCGGTGCTGCGCAGCGCGGGTACGCCGACCTGCGTCTCACGGGCGCGCTCGAGCAGACGCAGCATCACGTAGCGCGCGCGGTCGCGGCCGCGCTCGTCGAGCATCGCGTCGAAGGAGTCGAGCCAGTCCTGCGTCTCGTCGGGATCGATGTCGGGCAGCTGCGTCGGCAGGCCCTCGTGGATCACCGCACGCGCAGTCGGCCGAGGGGTCTGGGCCGCGTCGTTCGGAGTGCCCTGATCGGGCTGGTCGGATGGGTTGGGGGAGGTGGGTGTCTCGCCGCTCACCACACCATCGTTGCACGCTCCCCGAGCCCCCGGAATCGTCGCCTGGGCTACCCGTAAGTAGCCCTCGCCGGTAGCCGGAGGAGCCGCCGGACCGGTCCCGAAGGGGTGGTTGCACCGGGCAGGTCTTGCAGGTTGCGCCCTTCTCCGATGGACTACGCCCCAACATCTACTCGTTTCGTTGGAGGAATTTCCCGTGAGCTCGACCGCCGGTGGCGGCACTACCCAGACCGGAACTGCCCAGACGGGTCCCGCTGAGAGGCTCGGCCTCACCAACGGCATGGTCGTGCAGGAGCTCGGCTGGGACAACGACACCGATGACGCCCTGCGGGTCGCCATCGAGGACGCGATCGACGCCGACATGGTCGACGGCGACTACGGCAACGTGGTCGACGCCGTCCTGCTCTGGTGGCGCGACGAGGACGGCGACCTCGTCGACGGTCTCGTCGAGGCGTTGACCGACCTGGTCGGCGGTGGCGTCATCTGGCTGCTGACGCCCAAGATCGGCCGCCCCAACGCCGTCGACGCGGCCGACATCGCCGAGGCCGCGCCCATCGCCGGGCTGTCGCAGACGACGTCCGCAGCGGTGAGCAAGGACTGGTCGGCCACCCGCCTGGTCGCGCCCAAGACGGTCGCCTGACAACCGCCGACAGCCCCGACCCGCACCGGGTCGGGCCGGGTCTAGGGTGGCCACCGTGCTCAAGAAGCTGACGGCCGGCGCGCTCGCCGCCGGTACCTCGTTGAAGGTCCTCGGCAGCGCGGGGGTGATCCGGCCCTACTCACCGGTGACCCTGGCCCGCCTGGGGAAGACCCTGAAGGCCTGGGGAACCGGTCCCGCCGGTGGGTTCACCTCGCTCGCACTGCGGCTGCCCGACCAGGTCGGGATCGTCGACGACCTCGGTGAGCTCACCTGGGGTGAGCTGCACGCCCGGTCCAACTCCCTGGCCCACGCGCTGCGTGACCTCGGCGTCGAGGAGGGTGACGGGGTCGCCATCATGTGTCGCAACCACCGCGGGTTCGTCGACGCCAGCATCGCCGTCGCCAAGCTCGGTGCCGACACGATCTACCTCAACACCGCCTTCGCCGGCCCGCAGCTCGTCGAGATCCTCGAGCGCGACGCGCCCAAGGTCCTGGTCTACGACGAGGAGTTCGCCGGGCTCGTCGCCCAGGCGCCGGTCGACGTCAAGATCCTGGCGTGGACCGACGGGGAGGCCGGCGGCGACGTCACCACCCTCGAGTCGCTGATCGAGTCGCACGACTCCCCGGACCTGGCCCCGCCGTCGCGGCACGGCCGCCTCATCATCCTCACCTCGGGCACCACCGGCACGCCCAAGGGCGCCCCGCGCAGCGAGGCCGGGGTCGAGGCCGCCGTCGCGCTGCTCGGGTCGATCCCGCTCAAAGCGGGCCAGCGCGTGCACATCGCCGCGCCGCTCTTCCACACCTGGGGCTACGCCCACCTGGGCCTGTCGATGCTGCTCGGCTCGACCGTGGTGCTGCGGCGACGCTTCGAGCCCGAGCCGTTCCTGCAGACGTTGCAGGAGCACCGTTGCCAGGCTGCGGCGGTGATCCCGGTGATGCTCCAGCGCACCCTCGCGCTGCCGCAGGAGACGCGCGACCGCTACGACCTCCCCGACCTGCAGGTCGTCGCCAGCTCGGGCTCGGCCCTGCCGGGTGACCTCGCCGTCACCTGGATGGACGAGTTCGGCGACAACCTCTACTCCACCTACGGCTCCACCGAGGTCGCCTACGCGGCCATCGCCGGGCCCGAGGACCTGCGAGCCAACCCCGGGACCGCCGGACGACCGCCGTACGCCACGACCGTCAAGATCCTCGACGACCAGGGTCAGGAGGTGCCGGCCGGCACCACGGGGCGCATCTTCGTCGGCAACGGACTCCTCTTCGAGGGCTACACCGGAGGCGGCCACAAGGAGATCGTCGACGGCCTCATGTCGTCGGGCGACGTCGGCCGCTTCGGCGACGACGGGCGTCTCTACATCGAGGGCCGCGACGACGAGATGATCGTCTCCGGCGGCGAGAACGTGTTTCCGCAGGAGGTCGAGGACTGCCTGGCCCGGCACGAGGCGGTCACCGAGGTCGCCGCGGTCGGCATCGACGACGACGACTTCGGCAAGCGCCTGCGGGCCTTCGTGGTGGTGGGCGCCGACGCCGAGGTCACCGAGGACGACCTCAAGGCCTGGGTCAAGGACAACCTGGCGCGCTACAAGGTGCCCCGCGAGATCGTGTTCCTCGACGAGCTGCCGCGCAACGCCACCGGCAAGGTGCTCAAGCGCGAGCTCGCGCACACCGATGGCGAGTCGGACAGCACGCCCGACAGCAAGTCCGACAGCAAGTCCGACGGCGAGTGAGCGGTATCTCCCTCGGCGGCCTCGCCCCCGACTTCACGTTGCGCGACCAGTTCGGGCAGGACGTCACGCTGTCGTCGTACCGCGGGCGCAAGGCGGTCGCCCTGCTCTTCTACCCCTTCGCGTTCTCCGGGGTCTGCACCGGTGAGATGGCCGCGATCCGCGACCGGCTCGCCGAGTTCATGACCTTCGACACCGAGGTGCTCGGGCTGTCGTGCGACCCCATGTTCGCGCTGCGTGCCTTCGCCGACCAGGACGGGCTCAACTTCCCGCTGCTCAGCGACTTCTGGCCCCACGGGCAGGTCACCCGCGCCTACGACGTCTTCGACGAGGAGCGCGGCTGCCCGCTGCGTTCGTCGTACGTCGTGGACCGGGAGGGACGTGTCGCCTGGGCCGTCCACAACGCCAGCTCGCAGGCCCGCGACCTCGACGAGCACCTCCGCCAGCTGCACGCCCTGGCCTGACCCCGAGCCCGGGGGTCTAGACCGCTGGGGGCATTTTGTCCCGACTTCCGGCGATCTCGTTGACGTCGGCGGACCGGCCAGTAATGTTTTCCTTGTTGAACCGCTGGTGACCCGAGACGCCAGCGGTTCAACTCTTTTTCCTTCTGGTCGCCTCCGGTCGGCCCGCGTCTCGCTGGCCGCCTCTGCCTGGTACTGCTGCCGCCGGTCTGGGTGGCGGCCGCCGATCCGCAGGGGCCGACCTGCGGCTCCGTGCGCCCTGTGGTCGGCCTGGGTTCGGGGTCGGGGCGCCTTTCTGCTGATCGGGTCCTTCATGGTCGCCTCCGTCCGGTCTGCTTCTCGCTGGCCGCCTGCCACTTGGCAGTTGCTGCCGCCGGTCTGGGTGGCGGCCGCCGAGAAGCCGGACCGGACTGCGGCTCCGTGCGCCCTGTGGTCGGCCTGGGTTCGTGGCCGGGGCGCCTTCTGCTGGTCGGGCCGCCCGGGACTGACTCGCGGAGTGGGTCAGCAACGTCGAGTCGGCGTTGCGACCAAGCACGAACGCCGACTCGACGTGATCTGACTTCACCTCAACGCCGACTCGGCACGACGGGCGGCGACGGCACCGCCGGAAACTGGGGGCGACCGGTTCCCATCCGGTGGGGGAGCGGCGTCGAACCACGTTCGGAGCCCGCGCCGGCTTCCGTGGGGGTGACCGGTGCGGGCTCCTTCCACGCAGGCGACGCAGACGACGTGGAGCCGGTCGGCAGACTGGCCTCATGACCGACGTACCCCTGCAGCCCGCCTTCAACATCACCGTGCCGCCCGAGCAGCTGGAGGGGCACTACGCGGACTTCGCGAGCGTGTGGCACAACAACGAGACGTTCATCCTCGACTTCGTCTCGATGAGCCGCCCGCCCCAGCCGACGCGTACCGAGGAAGGTGCCGAGGTCGCGCGCATCGACGCGCAGGTCGTCACCCGGGTGCGGATCCCTGCGGCCCAGGTGTGGGAGGTCATGAAGGCGCTGCAGGCCCAGCTGGGGCAGTGGGAGCAGGAGAACCCCGACCGCAAGCTCGGCTGAGGGGACCGGTGGTGGGCGCGGAGGGGATCGAACCCCCGACCACCTCGTTGTAAGGAATCGGTCACTATGCGGTGTGCCGACCTGCGCAGACGGGTGACGCGGGGGAGCGGTGTGCGGTCTAACTAGGTGGTCACGAGAAGCCAGCCTTCTCGCAAGTGTCGACGAGTTCATACCCAGCGGAGCGGAACGTCAGGTCGTCGTAGGCGTCGTCGCCGTCGTAGTACAGGTCGAACTGCTCGCGGAGCACGGTGACCTGGGCGACCAGCCGCCGGTCGCTGATCCGGTCAAGGATGTCGTCGACGCTCGCAGCGTCCTCCAGGGCATCCTTCTCACCAGCTCGCTTGCCCCCGGCGCCCTTCCACTCGATCATCTGGAGCAATGGGCCGGACCGGTCGCTGTTGAGCCTGTTGTCGCCTAGGAGCAGTCGGCAGGACGTCTTGACACTGATGGGCACCGAGGTCGGAGCATCACTACTGGGAGTCGGCGACGGCGTGCGTGTGGCTGGCGCTGTGCTCGTGGTCGCAGTCGGGGCCGGTGACGGTGCAGCCTCGCCACTACCCCCACCACACCCCTGCAGCAACAGCGACGCCACTAGCGCGACGAGCGCAGCCGTTCGGCGACCCGCAGCCACTCGGCCGGATGGACGTGCTCGAGCCGCACATCCAGCAGTCGACGCGTCACCCACAACTCCTCGGCAGCCTCGTCCCGGTCGTCGGTCCAGACCAGCACGTCCGCCAGCGCCTCCCACGTGATTAGCCGCCTCGAGGCCCACACGTCCGCTGCCAGCTCGGCCCGCGCCCTCTGCCGGCCCGCGTCCTCGTAGTGACACTGCCCCGAGTGGCCCAGGTGCCGGTGTGCCAACTCGTGGGCCAACGCGCATCGCCGCTGCACCTGCAGCAGTCCCGGGCGCATCAGGATGACGCGCTCCGACGACACCCACCAGGCGTTTCCCGATGGCAGCTGCCTTACCCCGAACACCACGCCGTCCGGCTCCTCGTCGCCCAGGGCCCTCAGCTCGCGCCATGGGTTGACCGGGTGTCGAGAGACCGTCATGAGCATCGACCGTAGGTGCCTCCACCGACAGCCCCGAGTCCGTCGCGTTCGTCACTTCTTGGGCCCCTTCTTTTGCTGTCGTCGTTCGTCCCGAGCGAGGCGCTCGACCTCGCTGGTGTCGTCGTTCTCGCCCTGGTCGGCCACGGCCCGCAGTTGCGCACCACGCACCTGCTCGATCGTCGGCTCGGTGCGGCGCCGGCGCTCGACCTTGTCCGCGGCCCGCTCGACCTCAGCCGGCGCGCCCACGATCGACTTGATCAGCGCATCGATCGCCCGCCGCTGCTCCTCGTTCAAGCGGGCCGCCTCGTCGACGGGCACGTAGGGGCCAAGTTCGCCGCGGGGCTTGCCGGCCAGGGCGCGCAAGTTGCGGACGTCGAGGTCGAGCCCGGCCGCCAGCGCACGCAGGACCGAGTCGGGCGGGTTCTTCGCGCCCTGCCCGCCGACGTATCGCGCCACGGTGGCTCGGTCGATGCTCAGGCCGGCCGACTTCGCCTTGGCCACGACCGCATCGATGCTGCGGTCGCCCTTGGCGGTGTCCAGGTAGGACGAAAGGTCACTCACAGTGCACAACTCTCCGACGTGGGTCATGCGTGCAGCAACGCCGGTTGTGCGCGGGTATGCACAAACTACAGCGGTGTCACGCGGGGCCAACGCTCAGTTTCCCTACAACTGCCCTTGCCGTCGTGCACAATCGCATGCACACTTGTCGCAGGTCGCTTGCGACCAACGACCCAGATCACTACAGTCAGGACGGCCGATGAAGCACAACCAGCCAGACCCTTGGAGGCTCACCTTGAGGCTGAAGTCCCACCGGGCCCTCGTCGAGTACATGGAGTTCCATCGCATCAAGACCGCCTACGAGCTCGCCCGCCGCGCCGGCCTCAAGCCGGGCGTCGTGGGCCACATCGTGCAGCGACGCAGGGTGACCTGCTCGCTTGCGACGGCGCGTGCCATCGAGGAGGCGCTGCAGTGTCCTCCGGGATTCCTTTTCGAGCCGCGAATGTCGCAGGTCGCAGACACTCCGCGACGCGCTCGTGAGTCGGCGGTCGCGTGATGGGCGCCCCGACTGTGACCCGACCCGAAGACGGCTACCCCACCCGGGCGCGCGCCACCGACACCGACCGCAGCCAGGTCGCGAAGATCGCCGCCAACGAGCGGTGGGCCAAGGAGCCCGACCGGCACGCCGCGACCCAGCCGGCACGCGACGGGCTGCAGCGCCGCTTCGAGCGCGAGGTCGACCCGGACGGTGTCCTGCCGCCCGACGAGCTCGCCACCCGCGCCGCGTCGGCTCGGCGCGCGCACTTCCAGCGGCTCGCGCTCAAGTCCGCACAGACCCGCCGGGCTCGCCGCGACGCACGCAGCGCCTGAACCCAGCACCAACCCCGAAAAAGCCGGAGCCCCCGGCCATCCACCAAGACGCACCAGGGGCTCACGAACTAGGAGAGATCGTCCCATGACCACCATCCCGCCCACCACCCCGCGGCCCACACGCCGCGTCGTCGACCACCAAGGCCCGCCCGCGCTGGTCGCCCTCGTCCAGCACATCCACACCCACGGCCTCGGCCTGCCGTTGTCCATCCACCCGCCCCGCAGCAGCGACGGCCACTTCGAGGTCGTGATCGTCTCCACCGCACTCGACGCCTGGACCGACTCCGGGCTCACCGCGCACCGGACATCGATCGAGACCATCCCCGGCCGCAACGCCGGCCGCCGCTGGGAGCGCATCGAGCTCGACGGGCTCCTGCAGCCCTGGGGCATCCGCGTGCAGCTGCGCACCCAGCGGGCGCTGCCCGACGTCATCGACCACAACGAAGGGCGCACGCTGCGCCTGGCCGAGGTGCCGTGCTGATGACGACCACCCCCGCCCAACAGCCCGATCAGCCGGCCGACGACCTCATGGCCCTGGCCGACGCCGTCGGGGTCACCCGCGCACCCACGCCGATCCACCCCGCGCTGCGCCCCCACCTGACCGACGCCAACCTCGACGCCGTCGTGTCGACCTGGGCCAGGGCGTACGCCGAGCCCGACTGCCCGACGTGCGAGGACACCGGGATGGTCGATGCCCGCTGCTGGTTCACCGGCCGCTCCATCGTCATCACCTGCTTGGCCTGCTCCGCCGACGAGCGGGGTGCGTCCTGATGCCGAACCCCACCGACCCCGACGAGACCTGCCGCATCTGCCACGACAGCGGCTACCGGCCCGGCACCGACCGCCTGTGCCCGTGCACCGGTCTCGGCGGCCTCACCTTCACCGAGCCGGTGGCGCCGTGACCGCGCCGAAGCACTCCCGCGACGTCCGCGGCAGGGGCCGCTACTACGGCGCCTGCGGTACCGACGGCTGCCCCCTGGCCGACATCCCCGAGCCCGGGCTCATGTCGGTCACCAACGCCCAGTCGGTCATCGCCAAGCCCGCCCTCGTGCCGGCTGCCGCGAAGGCGACCGCCGCCGCGGCGTGGGACTACCTGCCCCGCATGGTCGCGACCAGCCGGCAGCCCGCCGAGGGCCCGTGCGCCCGCCGCCGGGTCGCTGAACGCTGCGGGGTGTGCCGGTTCTGCGTGACCGCGCTGATCAAGGCCGAGCACAAGAACGAGTGGGAGAAGGCCGCCGACTTCGGCACCCTCGTCCACGCCCACGCTCACGCCGTCGTGCTCGGCGGGGCGCTGCCCTACGACGAGGACGTCGCCCCGTTCGTCGACCAGCACATCCGGTTCCTCGAGGCGTGGCGCATCGACCTCGACCGGCACGTCGAGGCAGCCGAGCTCACCGTCGTCAGCCGGAAGCACGGGTACGCCGGCACCGGGGACCTGTGGCTGCACCTGCCCCTGGCCTACGACCAGGCCACCGGGGTCACGTCGTTCACGGCGTGGAACCGGCGGCGGTTGTGGCTGCTCGACGGGAAGTCGTCGCTCAAGAAGCCGGTCGGCGTCGTGTACGCCGACCAGCCGCTGCAGCTCGCCGGGCTGCGGTACGCCGAGGAGGCGGTGCTGCCCGACGAGTCGGTCGTGCCCGTCCCGCGGTTCGAGGGCGCCGCGATCCTCAACTGGCGGCGTGATGCGCACGCGCTGATCCCTCAGCCGGCGGGCCGGGAGACGTTCAAGGCGTTCCTCGGTGCGGTCGAGCTGCAGCGGCTCTTCCACGGCATCGACACGAAGGCGTGGGCCCAGGTCGACGCGCCGGCTGTGCCCGAGCCGAAGGCGGTTGCTTGATGGCCGCCGCCTACCGGCTGACCTTCGCCGGTCTCCGGCGCTCCGCGGTCGACGTCACCGTGCCCGACGACGTCGAGCCGCTCGAGCACATCGCCCAGGAGGTCGCGCGCGAGCTCGACCTCATGCGGTTCGAGGTCCAGATCGGCGACGACGGCGGTCACATCCGCGCGATCGGCGCCGACGGCCCCTGCATCGCGTTCTCGTTCGCTCCTTTCACCAGCAAGGACTCCTGACCATGCCCATCTCTCCCGCCACGCTGCAGCGCCGGTTCGCCGAGCTCGGCCGCATCCGCCTCGGCCACAAGGCATCCACCCAGAACGGTGGCACCCGACCCGCCAAGCTCGCAGCCTTCCGCTTCACCTCACCCAACGAGCGCTACGTCCGCGACCTCGCCGAGCTTTACGGCGGCCAGTCACGCGCCTGGGACAACGGCGGCAAGCCCGAGTTCGAGGTCTTCACCGACGCCACCAGCGTCCCCGTCATCGCGATGAAGGGCGGTCTGTC
>CALRVO020000073.1:0-11377 GCA_943371595.1 Sphingomonas paucimobilis | reverse complement strand
CGGCCTCCTGCAGGACGCGGTGCGCGCGGCCGCCGCGGCCCCGGCCGCTGCCGGACCGGGCGCCGGTGCCCCTGCCACCGCCGCGCTGCTCACCAAGGTCGACGGCGACGCGTCGGTCGGCACGCGGATCCGCCAGTGGCTGATGACCGGCGTGTCCTACATGATCCCGTTCGTCGCGGCGGGCGGCATCATGATCGCGCTCGGCTTCATGCTCGCCCGGTTCGCCGGTGGTGACGACGGGGCCGTCGCGGTCACCCAGATCCCGGTCACCGACCTGATCCAGGACTTCGACCCCACCTCGGGCATGCAGTGGGCCGCCCTGCTGTTCCAGGGGGGCGTCGCTGCGTTCGGGTTCCTCGTCGCGGTCCTGGCCGGTTTCATCGCCTACGCGATCGCCGACCGCCCGGGGCTCGCGCCGGGCTTCGTGGCCGGCGCGCTGTCCGGCGTCGTGGGAGCCGGGTTCCTCGGCGGCCTCGTCGGCGGGTTCCTGGCCGGGTTCCTCGCCCTCGGCCTCAGCCGCCTGCGGGTGCCCCGCGCCGTGGCCAGCCTGATGCCGGTCGTGGTGACGCCGCTCCTCGCGACCATCGGCACCACGATCGTGATGCTCGTCGTGCTCGGCCGACCGCTCGCCAGCATCCAGACGGGTCTGACCGACGGTCTCGACAACCTGTCCGGCGGCTCCATCGTGCTCCTGGGCATCGTGCTCGGCCTCATGATGGCCTTCGACATGGGCGGACCGGTCAACAAGACGGCCTACGTCTTCGCCACCGGCGGTCTGTCCGCCGTCGCGATCGCCGACGGCAGCGCCGCGCTCACGGTGATGGCCGTCGTGATGGCAGCAGGCATGACCCCGCCCCTCGGCCTCGCACTGGCCACCGTCCTGCGCCGTGGCCTGTTCACCGAGGCGGAGCGCGAGAACGGCAAGGCCGCCTGGCTGTTGGGTGCCTCGTTCATCACCGAGGGCGCCATCCCGTTCGCCGCGGCCGACCCGTTGCGGGTGATCCCCTCGATCATGGCCGGCTCCGCAGTCACCGGTGGCATGGTCGCCGCCTTCGGCAGCGAGCTCGCCGCCCCCCACGGCGGCATCTGGGTCACCCCGCTGATCGGCGGGATCCCCGGCTACCTCGTGGCGATCGTCGCCGGGACCGTGGTCACCGCGGGCACGGTCATCGTGCTGAAGTCCCTGGGGCGCACCCCCGAGGTCGAGGCTGCGTCGGTGCGCGAGCAGTTCACGCTGGCCCACTGAGTCGACGGCGCCCGCCGACCGGGGCGACGTGGCCAGGCGCCGCGTCGTCCCGGTCGGCG
This sequence comes from Sphingomonas paucimobilis, assembly GCA_943371595.1. Classification (GTDB taxonomy): domain Bacteria; phylum Actinomycetota; class Actinomycetes; order Propionibacteriales; family Nocardioidaceae; genus Nocardioides. The sequence goes on along the minus strand of CALRVO020000073.1, from coordinate 10,072 downwards.
TCGCGGGTCGACGTCGACCCGCTCGTCGCGCCTCGCATCAGGACGGGCGGTGGTGCGACGTCGAGACCATCGGCATCGGCAGCCCGTCCGGCACGTCGTCGACCGTGGGGTAGCGGTGGTTGACGACCTGGTTGGCCTCGTCGAACCACGCCACCAACCTGTCGTGCAGCGCGTCGGGCACACCGGCGTCGACCAGGGCCTCGGCGAACGCCTGCACCGCCCGGCGATCCATCTCGTCGTGCTCGCCGTTGCCGGAGTGGATGCGGACGACGTGGCTCTCGTCGCCCAGGCCGGCGCCGGTGTAGGTGGGCGGACCGCCGAGGACCTCGGCCCAGTAGGCCGCCAGCCGCTCGGTGTGGTCGGCGCGGACGTCGTCCCGGAACGCGTGGGAGACGACCGGGTCGGCCAGGACCCGGGAGTGCCAGTGGTGGGCCAGCGCGAGGACGACCTCACCGCCGCCGATGTCGTCGTACAGGGACGTCACGCGTCCCAGTAGAGCACCGTCTCCTCGACCGCGGTGGTGGCGTCACGCTCGCGTGCGACGGGACGAACGGCTCGCCCTGACCGGGCCGATCGGCGGTGTCGGGCTCGTGGTGCTGCCGGGAGCGTGGTGGGAGCATGGGCCGTCGAGACGGCGCACACACCATCGGGAGGTCTGTCATGTCGCTGCGGTCCCGGTTGCTCACCCGCAGGGTCCGGCCGATGACGGGGCCCGCCGGCCGCGTGTCGCGGGCGGGCCGGACGAGGGTCGTGGTCGCGGCCGCAGCGCTCGTGGCCGGCGCCCTGGTGCCGCCCGGGTCACGGACGGCCGAGGCCGCCGGTGCGGCCACGTCGTGCGACGGCCGGCCGGTCACGATCAGCGGACAGCCGGGTGCGGTCGCCACGGGCACACCGGGTGACGACGTCATCGCGAGCAACGGCGCACGAGAGGTGGACGCCGGGGCCGGCGCCGACCGGGTCTGCGTCACCGGCCCGGCCCGCGACCACGTGGAGGTCGTCGCCGGGGACGGCGCCGATCGCGTGCTCGTGCTCCTCGACGACCCCGGGACCCGCATCTCCGCGCAGCTCGGCGACGGGGCCGACGTCCTCGAGTCGGGCGCGACCGCCGACTACGTGCAGGCGGCCGGAGGCAGCGTCGCCGACGGCGACGCCGACCGCATCGAGACCGGCGCAGGCGGCGACTTCGTCGAGTCCGGCGGCCGGGGGGCCGACGTCGGCGACGTCGTGCTCCTCGGTGACGGGGACGACTGGCTGGAGGTCGGGGGCCGTCCTGGCGCCGGGCACCGCTTCGTCGGCGGTCCCGGCGTCGACCTGCTGCGGCCGGGCGTCACTCCCGGTCCCGGGCGCTTGGTCGTCGACAACGTCGTGGAGCAAGCGACGTTGGACGGCGTCGTCGTCCAGCGCTGGCACGGGTTCGAGGTGTTCCGCCTCGTCACCGACCAGGCTCAGTCGGTGGTGTTCAGGGGTGGCCCCGCTGCGGAGGACGTGAGCGTGAGTGCCTTCGGATCCGGCCCCCTGGTGCGTGCCTCGATGGGAGCTGGCGACGACGTCCTCGCCATCACCGAGCAGGGTTACCTGCCGGCCGACGCCGCGCCACAGGAGTCGCCGTACGACGGCGGGCCGGGCCGGGACCGGCTGGTGGCCGGGGTCGTGCAGGACGACCTCGACCTCGACGACCGGCTCGTGGGCGACCTGCAGCGAGGCACCCTGGTCGCCGTCGACGGCGGCACCAAGGACACCGTGCGCCTGCGACGGTTCGAGGACCTCCGGCTCTACGGCGCCGCCGTCGCGCTCCGGGGCGACCGTGCGGCCAACACCCTGCAGGGCTACGGGTGCACCGTGTCGATGTCGGGCCGCGGTGGTGCCGACGTCCTGGCGCAACCGCGGCGCTTCGAGAACAACAACGGGTGTCGACGCGGGATGAGGATGTGGGGCGGGCCCGGTGCCGACCTGCTCGTCGGTCGGCAGGGACCCGACCGGCTGCTCGGCGGTCCGGGGCGGGACCGGGCCGTGGGCCGCGGCGGTCGTGACCTGTGTCGGGCCGAGGTGAGGGTCGGCTGCGAGCGCACCCGCTGACGGCTCCCGACCACCCGGCCGAGGGGACCGTGTCGAAGGCACGACTCCTGCGGGACCTTCAGCCCTGTTGTCCACCGCTGTCTCGCCGACAGGGTGACGGCATGGACAGCGACGACAGGATCACCCGGCTCGAGCAGCAGATCGACGACCTCAGGACCCAGCAGGCCGTGCTCAACCGCCAGCTCCTGCTGGCCCAGCGCGACCAGTGGCAGGGCCGCATCGACGACCTCGAGGTGCAGTTCCACCTCGGCGCGATGGAGGCCAACGACCGGGCCACCGCCCTGCTGCAGGCGCTCCGCACCCGGTGGGCCGAGGTGCGCGCGCAGCTGGACGACGTGTCCGCGACCGCGACCGGGGTGGGGGAGTCGATGCGTACCGGTCTCGAGAGCGCGGTGCGGGACCTCCGTACGGCCCTGCTCGAGAGCAAGGCCCGGATCGTCGCCTGATCACCGAGGCCCGGCTCGCCGACGGCACGCCCGCGCAGATCTGGCCGTTGCTGCCGGGCGACCGTGAGCTGCTCCAGGAGACCTACGAGCACCTGTCCCCGAGGAGTCGGCGGCGCAGGTTCCTCAGTGCCGTCCCGCACCTGACCGACGTCATGCTCACGCACCTGGTCGACGAGGTCGACGGGATCGACCACGTCGCCCTGGTCCTGGTGGTGATCGACGACGACCACGTCGGCGAGCCGGTCGGCGTGGCCCGCATCATCCGCCACCCCCACCTGCCCACCGCGGCCGACGTCGCCGTCACGGTGGTCGACGAGTGGCAGGGCCGCGGCGTCGCCACCGTGCTGCTCGCCGAGCTGATGCGCCAGCGCCCCGAGGGCGTCACCCACCTGGTCACGACCGTCGCCGCCGACAACGAGGCCTCGCTGGCCATGCTGGCCCGCCTCGGGCCGATGACGTCGACCCGCCAGGGCGACCGCGTCGACGTCCGGATCGAGCTGCCGCCCCGCGCGACCGAGCCCGACCCGGCGACCTCGCCCCCGACCGGGGTCTGTGCGCCCCCCTGACCGCCACGCCCCCGCACGGCCCGACCGACCCGACCGACCCGACCGACCCCAGACAGACAGAGACAGAGACAGAGGCTGCGTGATGGACACGACCGCGACACTGCTGCAGGCCCCCTCGGTGGCCCGGATGTTCTTCGACCGGGTGGCCGCGACCCCCGACGCCGAGGCCTACCGCTTCCCCCGGGGCGACGCCTGGGCGTCGGTGACGTGGCGGCAGGCCCAGGACGAGGTGGTCGTCCTGGCCGCGGGCCTGCTCGCCCTCGGGCTGGCCCCCGAGGACCGGGTGGCGATCGCCAGCAGCACCCGTCTCGAGTGGATCTACGCCGACCTCGCCGTCACCTGCGCGGGCGGCGCGACCACGACCGTCTACCCGTCCACGGGCGCGGAGGGCGTCGCCTTCATCCTCGCCGACAGCGGGTCGCGCCTCGTCTTCGCCGAGGACGACGAGCAGGTCGCCAAGCTGCGCGCCCAGCGCGACCACCTGCCGGGCGTGGAGCGGGTCATCACCTTCGACGGCACCCCCGACGGGGAGTGGGTGCTGGGCCTGGAGGACCTGCGGGTCCTCGGGGCCAAGCACCTCGGGGCACACCCGAGCGCGGTGGAGGACGCGGTCGACGCGATCGGGCCCGAGCACCTGGCCACGCTGATCTACACCTCGGGGACGACGGGGCGGCCCAAGGGGGTCCAGCTCCCGCACCGGTGCTGGACCTACATCGGGGCCGGCGCCGAGGCGCTGGACATCCTCACCCCCGACGACCTGCAGTACCTCTGGCTGCCGCTCGCGCACTCCTTCGGCAAGATGCTCGAGGTCGTCCAGCTGCAGGTCGGCTTCCCGACGGCCGTCGACGGCCGGATGGACAGGATCGTCGACAACCTCGCGGTCCTGCAGCCCACCTTCATGGCGGGACCGCCCCGGGTCTTCGAGAAGGTCCACGCCAAGATCGTGCAGATCGTCGAGGAGGAGGGTGGCCTGCGCGGCGCCTTGTTCTCCTGGGCCTTCGGGGTGGGCGACAAGGTGGCGCAGAACCGCCTCGTGGGCCAGGAGCCGTCCGTGCTCACCCGGGTCCAGCACTCCGTGGCCGACCGGCTGGTGCTGTCCAAGATCCGCGACCGGCTCGGGGGTCGGATCCGCTTCCTCATCTCCGGCAGCGCCGCCGTCTCACCCGACGTGGCGCGGTGGTTCTACGCCGCCGGCATGACGGTCCTGGAGGGTTACGGGTTGACCGAGACCAGCGCCGGCGCCTGCATCGTGCGCCCCGGGGACCCGGTCTTCGGCTGGGTCGGCCCGCCGATCCAGGGCACCGAGATCCGCACGGCCGACGACGGGGAGATCTTCGTCCGCGGCCCCAGCGTCATGCGTGGCTACCACAACCAGCCGGAGGCGACGGCCGAGGTGCTCGACGCCGACGGGTGGCTGGCCACCGGCGACGTCGGGGAGGTCGACGACCACGGACGGTTGCGGATCACCGATCGCAAGAAGGACCTGGTCAAGACCTCGGGGGGCAAGTACATCGCCCCCCAGCCGATCGAGGGTCTCTTCAAGGCGCTCTGCCCCCTCGGCAGCCAGATGCTCGTGCACGCCGAGGGGCGCAACTACGCCACCGCCCTGATCGCCCTGGACCCCGACGCCCTGGCGCAGTGGACCAGGGCCCACGGGATCACCAGCACCGACTACGCAGCCCAGGCGGCCGACCCGGCCGTGCGCGACTACGTCCAGGAGTGCCTCGACGACGTCAACGCGCGGCTCAACCGCTGGGAGACGATCAAGGGTTTCCGCATCCTCGACCACGACCTGTCCGCCGAGAACGGCGAGCTCACCCCGAGCATGAAGGTCCGGCGCAAGGTCGTCGAGGAGGCCTACGCGCCCCTGCTCGACTCGATGTACGCCGCCACCTGATCCGCGGCCGCGGTGTGCCGGGGCAGGCGCACCATGAAGGTCGTCCCGCGGTGCAGCTCGGAGGCGACGTCGATGCTGCCGCCGTGCCGCTCGACGATCGACTTGACGATCGCCAGGCCCAGGCCGGTCCCGGGCGCGGTCGACGCCACCGCGTTGGAGGCCCGGTGGAACCGGTCGAAGACGTGGTCGAGGTCCTCGGGAGGGATGCCGACCCCGGTGTCGGTGACGGTGAGCGTCACCGTGCCGGGGATGTCGTCGGCGAAGGCGAGCGCGATCTGACCGCCGCCGGTCGTGAACTTGATGGCGTTGCTCAGCAGGTTGATGATCACCCGCTCGATCTCGGCGGCGTCGCCCAGCACGACCTGGGGCTCCCAGGGCTCGACCACGAAGACCCGGATGTCGTTGGTCAGGGCCAGCGGCTGCAGCACGGCGACCGCGGTGCGGGCGACCGCACGGACGTCGACCTCGGTGCGCTCGAGCACGAGGTTGCCGGAGTCGGTGCGCGACAGGGTCAGCAACCCGTCGACCAACGACAGCAGCCGCTCGCCGTTGGACTGGATCCGGCCGACGATCATCGACCCCTCGGTGCCGAGGGCGTCGCCGTAGAGGTCGGCCAGGATCTCGGCGTAGCCCAGGACGCTGGTCATCGGGGTGCGCAGCTCGTGCGAGACCGAGGAGACGAAGTCGGCCTTGAGGGCGTCGGCGTCGTGCAGGCGCGAGGCGAGCGCACGCTCGTGCTCCAGGGACTGCACGAGGAGCTGTTCCACCTTGCGCTGGGCGCCGACGTCCTCGGCGATGGCGAGGAACCCGATGGGGTAGCCCTCGGCGTCGTCGACCCGGCTGACGACCAACGACACCAGCCGGCGCCGGCCGTCGGCCGTGACGTAGGTCCAGTCGCGTCGCTCGGAGGTGCGCACGCGCCCACGCACCTCGTGCACGAACACCTCGAAGCCGGGCTCGATGCCCAGCTCGTCGGCGCGCGCGACGATCTCGGCGGGGTCGTGGAACAGGGCGGGCGTACGTCGTCCGACGACGTCGTCCTCGGTGTACCCGAGCATGTTGACCGCGCCCTGGTTGAACACCTGGATGACGCCGTCGAGGTCGGTCTCGATGATCGCCGTGGACGAGGCCGCCTCGATGACGGCCTGGAGGTGCTGGCGCGACCTCATGGCCGAGAGCAGTGCGACCTGGCGCGACTCGACGGTGACCCGCAGCGCGTAGACCATGACCGCCGACGACAGGATCAGGACCTGGATCATGGTGCCGACCGTCTCCGGCGCCAGGCCGACCCGGGTGACGGCGACCACCAGGGGCCCCCAGCCGGAGGCGGAGGCGACCGTGACGGTCACGTTGACCAGGATCAGCTGGACGGCGCACGCCTGGAGCGACTGCCGGAAGGCCGCGAAGACCAGCATCGGGAAGAGCAGGAAGACCATCGGCAGGTTCTGGGCCGGGCCGAAGAGGAGCAGCGCCGCCCCGACGAGGGCGACCGCGGTCGCGGCCTTCTCGAGGTGACGGGCCTGCTGCCGGTAGGGCTGCCCGTCGAGGGCGAAGGGGAGGAACAGCAGGACGGCGGACAGGTGCGAGGCGCCGGCCGCGCGCAGGGTCACCCAGAAGTCCCCGTCGGCCAGGCCGGCGACCGCGGCCCCGGCGACGGCCCCGGCGACGAGCGCCCCGGCGGTGGCCGCCACCCCCAGCTGGGTCAGCTGCCAGGTCGAGGTGAGGGTGCGGCCGGGGTTCCACCGCCGGACGAGCAGGCAGGTGACGACCACCTCGGCGGCGTTGGCGCACGCGAAGAGGATCGACACGTCGAGGTCGCGCTCACTGGTGACGTTGGCCACCACGCTCGCCACGAACGTCGTCAGCGCCGCCCAGCGCACCCCGGACGGACCGGCCCGCAGGCCCGCGGCGATGGCCAGGCCGGCGGCCGGCCACCAGGCGGCGACCTGGGTGCCGGCCGGGGCCAGCCGGATCGCTGCGTCCCCGAGCACGACGATCGCCACTCCGAGGAGGCACCAGCGGGCGGGTTCGCGCCAGGGCAGCCCAGTCGCTCGCACGGCTCACCTCCCCCTCGATGCCGCGGCACCTCCGCTCGTGAGGCCGAGATCGGCACCGTCGTGCGGGACCTGAGCAGAACGGGCCCCCGAGGGGGCGGAGTGGCTGGTGGTGCGGCGGAACCGGGCCCGGTGCCCCGGGCTGAGACGAATGCCGGCGACCTGTCCTAGTGTGACCCGGTGCCCCGCGACCTGACCGTGATCGTCCTGGCCGCCGGTGGCGGCACCCGGATGAAGTCCAAGACGATGAAGGTGCTCCACGAGGTGGGTGGCCGCAGCATGGTCGGCCACGTCCTGAGCGCCGCGCTGGCCACCGAGCCCCGACGGATCGTGGCGGTGGTGGGGCACCAGCGCGAGCAGGTCGGGCCCCACGTCCAGCAGCTCGTGCCCGACGCCGTGCTGGCCGTGCAGGAGGAGCAGCTCGGCACCGGGCACGCGGTCCGGGTCGCGATGGAGGCGACCGGGCAGACCAGCGGCACCGTCGTCGTCGCCACCGGCGACACCCCGCTGCTGACCGGCGACAGCCTGCGCGCGTTCGTCGACGAGCACCTCGCGTCCCAGGCGGCGGTGAGCATCCTCAGCGGCGTCGTCGACGACCCGTTCGGGCTCGGCCGCGTCGTGCGCAACGACGAGGGCGACGTGCTGGCCATCGTCGAGGAGAAGGACGCCACGGCCGCGCAGCGCGAGATCCGCGAGATCAGCTCCGGCATCCTCGCCTTCGACGCTGCCTTCCTCGCCGACGCGCTGCCCCGCATCGGCAACGACAACGCCAAGGGCGAGTACTACCTCACCGACGCGATCGGGATGGCCCGCGACGACGCCCTCACCGTCAGCGCCCACCCGATCGACGACGTCATGCAGACCGAGGGGGTCAACGACCGCGCCCAGCTGGCCCGCATCGGCGCCGAGCTCAACCGCCGGATCGTCACCCGCTGGATGCGCGACGGCGTCAGCGTGATGGACCCCGCGACCACCTGGATCGACGCCGACGTCGTGCTGTCGGCCGACGTCACGATCCTGCCCGGCACCCAGCTGCTCGGCGCGACCGTGGTCGACGAGGACGCCGTGGTCGGTCCCGACACCACGCTCAAGGACTGCGAGGTCGGCAGCGGTGCACGCGTCTGCCGCACCCACGCCGAGCTGGCGGTGATCGGTGACGAGGCGGTCGTGGGTCCCTTCTCCTACCTGCGCCCCGGCACCCGCCTCGGCGCGCGCGGCAAGATCGGCGCGTTCGTCGAGACCAAGAACGCCGTGATCGGTGACGGCGCCAAGGTGCCGCACCTGTCCTACGTCGGCGACGCCGAGATCGGCGAGAGGACCAACATCGGCGCCGGCACGATCTTCGCCAACTACGACGGCGTCGCCAAGCACCGCACGCGGATCGGCCGCCACGCCCGGACCGGCTCCAACAACACCTTCGTCGCCCCGGTCGAGATCGGCGACGGGGCCGGCACCGGCGCCGGCACCGTGGTGCGCCACGACGTGCCCCCCGGGGCCCTGGCCGTGAGCGCCGGACCGCAGCGCGACCTTGAGGGCTGGGCCCAGCGGCGTCGTCCAGGGACCGACCAGGCGTCCGCCGCCGAGCAGGCACTGGCACAATCGCCTGCGGCCGACGAACCGTCCGACGAGCCCTCCGACTAGAGCCCCAGGGAGCACGTGTGACCGGCATCCAGAGGACCACCGAGAAGAACCTGATGGTCTTCAGCGGCCGGGCGCACCCCACGCTGGCCGGTGAGGTCTCCGAGATCCTCGGCACCCCGCTGGTGCCGACCTCGGCCTACGACTTCGCCAACGGCGAGATCTACGTGCGCTACGAGGAGTCGGTGCGCGGCTGCGACGCGTTCGTGATCCAGAGCCACACCGCCCCGATCAACACCTGGCTGATGGAGCACCTGATCATGGTCGACGCGCTCAAGCGCGCCTCGGCCAAGCGGATCACCGTCGTGATGCCGTTCTGGGGCTACAGCCGCCAGGACAAGAAGCACCGCGGCCGCGAGCCGATCTCGGCCCGCCTGGTCGCCGACATGTTCAAGGTCGCCGGCGCCGACCGCATCATCACCGTCGACATGCACGCCGACCAGCTGCAGGGCTTCTTCGACGGCCCCGTCGACCACCTGATGGCGCTGCCGCTGCTCACCGACTACATCAAGTCCCAGTACGGCGGTCAGCAGCTCGCGATCGTCTCGCCCGACGCCGGCCGGATCAAGGTCGCCGAGCGCTGGTCGGCCCGCCTGGGCGGCGCCCCGCTGGCCTTCATCCACAAGAGCCGCCGCACCGACCGGCCCAACGAGACCGTCGCCAACCGCGTCGTCGGCGACGTCAAGGGCCGCATGTGCGTGCTGACCGACGACATGATCGACACCGGCGGCACCATCGTGAAGGCCGCCGAGGCGCTGATCGAGGACGGCGCCGCCGGCGTCGTCATCGCCGCCACCCACGCGATCCTGTCGGGCCCGGCCGTCGACCGCCTCAAGAACTCCCCGGCCGCCGAGGTCATCGTGACCAACACGCTGCCGATCAGCCCCGAGAACGAGTTCGACAAGCTCACCACGCTGTCGATCGCGCCGCTGGTCGCGCGCGCCATCCGCGAGGTCTTCGAGGACGGCTCGGTCACCTCGATGTTCGACGGTCACGCATAGCCGACGACGGTCAGAGCGCGACCAGCGTCACCACACGGTGGTTGAGGTGCGAGCGCAGCGGGCCTCGAAACCCCCGCAGCAACAGGTCGGGTCGACCCGTCGCTGCGGTGGTCTCGAGGCTCGTCGCTAGCGCTCCTCGCACCTCGACCAGCGTCGGCGCGGGTCGGCGTGAGGTGGCCCTGCGGAGGTCTCGAGGCCCCGACCAGCGTCGGCGCGGCCGGCGTCAGCGCCGGTCGTCGAGCGCGTCCTCCCAGGCCCGGCGCAGCACCGTGTTGGTGACGCCAGCGAGAGCCGTCTCGACGGCGACCAGGTGCCCCTCGTCGAGGGGGACGGCGGGGAAGGCGCGCCCGACGGCCTGCGCGAAGGCCTGGCCCCGCGCGGCCCGTGCGGGCGC
>CALRVO020000072.1:0-11417 GCA_943371595.1 Sphingomonas paucimobilis | reverse complement strand
TCACGCAGCCGTGGCGGCGGGTCGACGCACAGCCCCGGCATCGGGGTCAGGTCGTCGCCGTTGCCCAGGACGTCCCACCGGCCCTCGTGCGGCAGTCGTACGCCGGCCGGGATGGTCGTGGGCGCACCAGCCGGCTCGGGCGTGGGCGTCGCGGCAGTGCTGGTCCGGGCGACCGCCGCCGGCCGGGCGTCAGGTGCGCGGTCGGTGCTCCCGCAACCGGTCAGGAGCAGGGCGAGCGCGGGAAGCGCGGCGAGCACGCGCGACGTGGTCCTCATGGCGGTGTGACGCGCCGGACCGCCGTGAGGTTGTCGCGGTCACGTGGCGTCGGAGCAGATCTCCAACGACACGCCGTCGGCCAGTCGGTAGGGGTTGGTCGCGACGAGCGCACCGACCACCCTGCGCAGGCGGGAGACCTCGGCCCGGGCGGTGACCACGTGGTCGGCGTCGCCGTGCAGTGCGGTGCTGAGGGCGGCGGCGCCCACGCCGGCCGGCCCGGCCGTGGCGAGGATGCCGAGGATCTGGGCGTGGCGCCGGGTCAGCGTCGTACGCCACGGCTGGTCGCCCGACACGACCTCGAGGACGCCGTCGGCGCCGAGCCGGGCGGTGATGCCGACCGCGCCGGACGCCGGGCGCACCAGCCAGCCGTGGCCGAGGCGCTCGGGCAGGCACAGGCCCAGGCCGGGCACGGCGACCGCACGGTCGGCGCGCGGTGCCTCGATGCGGTCGCGCGCGGCGACCCCCGACTGGTGGGCCACCCAGCCCTGGTCGTCGACGACGAGCAGCGGCCCGGCGCCGACCAGGGGTGCCGCCTCGCGGCGCAGCCGGTCGAGACCTTCCTGGTGGTGGCGCCACAGCCCCGCCTCGGCCAGGCGTACGGCGCTCTCGACGAGCACCACCAGGGCCGGGTGCAGGGTCAGCGCGGGGCCGCTCACGTCGACGACGCCGAGCAGGTCGCCGGTGCGCGGGTCGTGGATCGGGTGGGCGGTGCAGTACCAGGGGTGCTGCTGCTGCTCGAAGTGCTCGGCCGAGAACAGCTGCACGGGGGCGGCCTCGGCGAGGGCGGTGCCGATCGCGTTGGTGCCGACCCGCTCCTCGGTCCAGGTCGCGCCCTCGGTGAAGCCGAGCCGGTCGGCCTCGAGCCGCACCCGGGCCGCGCCCTCGCGCCACAGGATCACCCCGTCGGCGTCGCAGACGACCATCAGGAACAGCGACGCGTCGGCCACGCTGGTGAGCACCCGCCGCAGCTCGTCGGCCACCAGTCGCAGCGGCGACTCGCGCCGGCGCCGCTCGAGCTCGTCGACGGCGTACGGGTCGCGGGCGTTGCCGCCCTCGGGGTGGATGCCCAGGGCGAGCACCCGCCGCCAGGACCGGGCGACGACGTCACGCGGCTGACCGCCGCGGGTGCCGCCGAGGAACGCGTCGTGCACCCGGGTGAGCTCACGGGCGCGCACGGACAGGTCGGTGCCCGGCTCGATCGCGGCGTACGTCGTCATCCCACCCTCCGAAGTGGCGCTGGTCACACCATGGTCCACGTCCCCAGGTTGCGCAACGGTTGCCGAGTCGGCGCAGATGTCGAACATCAGCGCCGACTCGAGCCGATCCGACTTCACCGCAACGCCGAGTCGGCGCACATGTGCGCCGACTCGGCGTGGCGGAGCCGGGGCAAGACCGATGCAAGTGGGTGCAACGGTGGTCAGGGGCGGGCGCGAGGGTGTGCCCTGGGTCATATGACGCAGACCCTCGACGCACCCCCGGTGACCACCGACCCCGACCCGTCCGCCCGGGCCAGCGCCTGGCTCGCCTCCTTCGAGGCGGCCCTGCGCGAGCGCGACGTGCCGGCGGCTGCGGGCCACTTCGCCGCCGCCAGCTTCTGGCGCGACCTGGTGTCCTTCACCTGGAACCTCACGACGGTGGAGAACCCTGACGGGGTGGCGACCATGCTCGACGACGTGCTGGAGCGCGTCGACCCGAGCGGGTTCGTGCTCGCCGAGCCGGCCGACGAGGCCGACGGCGTCGTCACCGCGTGGTTCGACTTCGAGACCGCCGTCGGCCGCGGCCGCGGGCTGGTGCGGCTGGTCGAGGAGGACGGCGACCTCAAGGCGTGGACCTTCCTGACCACGATGCACGAGCTGAAGGGCCACGAGGAGCCGCGCTCGGAGCGCCGCCCGATGGGTGCGCAGCACGGCGCCGCCAAGGACCGCCAGACGTGGCTCGAGAAGCAGCAGGCCGAGGCCGAGTCGCTCGGGTCGACCACGCAGCCCACGGTGCTGGTCATCGGCGGCGGCCAGGGCGGCATCGCGCTCGGTGCACGCCTGCGGCAGCTCGGCGTGCCGAGCCTGGTGATCGACAAGCACCCGCGGCCCGGCGACCAGTGGCGCAGCCGCTACAAGAGCCTGTGCCTGCACGACCCGGTCTGGTACGACCACCTGCCCTACCTGAAGTTCCCCGACACCTGGCCCGTGTTCGCACCCAAGGACAAGGTCGGCGACTGGCTGGAGTCCTACGTCAAGGTGATGGAGGTGCCCTACTGGTCCTCCACGGTCGCGACCTCCGCGTCGTACAGCGAGGAGACGGGGGAGTGGACCGTCGAGGTCGAGCGAGAGGGCAAGCCGGTCACGCTCCGGCCGCAGCAGCTCGTGCTGGCGACCGGCATGTCCGGCAAGCCCAACGTCCCCGACCTGCCGGGCCAGGACGTCTTCCGCGGCGACCAGCACCACTCGTCGGCGCACCCCGGGCCCGATGCCTACCGCGGCAAGAAGGTCGTGGTGATCGGCAGCAACAACAGCGCCTTCGACATCTGCGGTGCTCTGTGGGAGAACGACGCCGACGTGACGATGGTGCAACGCTCGTCGACCCACATCGTCAAGAGCGACTCGCTCATGGAGTACGGCCTCGGCGACCTCTACTCCGAGCGGGCCCTGGCGGCAGGTGTCACCACCGAGAAGGCCGACCTGATCTTCGCCTCCCTGCCCTACCGGATCATGCACCAGTTCCAGATCCCGGCCTACGAGGCGATGGCCGAGAAGGACAAGGACTTCTACGAGCGCCTGGAGGCCGCCGGCTTCATCCACGACTGGGGCGACGACGGGTCGGGCCTGTTCATGAAGTACCTGCGCCGCGGGTCGGGCTACTACATCGACGTGGGTGCCGCCGAGCTCGTCGCCAACGGCGACGTCAAGCTCGCCCACGGCCAGGTCGACCACCTGACCGCGGACTCCGTGGTCCTCGCCGACGGCACCGAGCTGCCGGCCGACCTCGTCGTCTACGCCACCGGCTACGGCTCGATGAACGGCTGGGCGGCCGACCTCATCGACCAGGAGACCGCCGACCGGGTCGGCAAGGTCTGGGGCCTCGGGTCGGACACCACCAAGGACCCCGGTCCGTGGGAGGGCGAGCAGCGCAACATGTGGAAGCCGACCCAGCAGCAGGCGTTGTGGTTCCACGGCGGCAACCTGCACCAGTCACGGCACTACTCGCTCTACCTCGCGCTGCAGCTCAAGGCCCGCGCCGAGGGCATCCCCACCCCGGTCCACGGGCTGCAGGAGGTGCATCACCTGGCGTGACCGTCACCCTTCGGGGAGCGCCCCTGGCAGGAGGTGCTGCGAGACGTCACCGAGCAGGTCGACGTCGGCCTCACGGCTGCGGAACCACCAGGTCCCGTCGACGCGGTGGAAGGTGTCGCGGTAGCGACCGGCCGCGACGACCTGCAGCGGCAGGGTCTCCGTCGCCTGCAGCACCTGGAAGCGGGAGCGGGAGGCGGCGGTGCCGGCCTCGTCGTCGACCTCGACGACCACGTTGCTCACCAGGTGCTGGGTCCGCGGGGTGCCGGGCCCGTCCCGACCCGGCACCGGGTGGCGGCGCGTCGTCGCCTCGTAGAGCGCCTGCACGGCGGCGGCGCCCCGCACGCCGAAGAAGGCCCCGTGCTCGAAGAGCGCACCGACCCCGGCGAAGTCCCCGTCGTCGATGCGCTCGGCGTAGAGGTAGAGGAGGTGCTCGATCTCGCGGGCACTGTCCATCGCGGAGCTCCTAGGCGCGGACGGTGTCGAGGGTGCCGGTCAACGCGGCGTCGAGTGCGACGCGCAGGTCGTGCGGGTGCAGCGGCCGCTCGACGAGCACGACCGGGGCCGGTCCGTCGTACGACAGGTCGGGGGAGCCGGCCACCACGACGTCGTGCGGCTGGCCGGCGTCGGTGACCACGGTGTGGCCCAGGTGCTCGACCAGCCCCTCGGCGATGATCTGGCTGACCTCGTCGTCCTCGAGCACCAGCACCCGGGTCGCGGCCGGCACCGCCACCGGCTCGAGATCGAGGGTGAACCAGAACCGGCTGCCCTGGCCGGGGGTGCTCTCGGCGCGCAGGGTCCCGCCCATCGTCTCGACCAGCTGCCGGCTGATCGACAGGCCGAGCCCGGTCCCGCCGAACTCGCGGGTGGTCGAGGTGTCGGCCTGCACGAACGGGTCGAAGACGCGGGTGAGGTCGTCGGCGGCGATCCCGATGCCGTCGTCGACCACCTCGAAGCGGATCCCGTCGACGTCGGCGACCACCGAGACCACCACCTCGCCGGCGGGGGTGAACTTCATGGCGTTGCCCACGAGGTTGAGCAGCACCCGACGCAGGTGCGCTGCCTGCGCGAGCACCGGACCCACGTGGCACGACGTCCGCAACCGCACCTGGGTCCGGCTGCGGTCGTCGAGCAGCAGGGCGACCTCGTCGAGCATGCGGCTCAGGTCGGTGGGCACGGGTTCGTCGTCGAGGAGACGGGCCTCGATCTTGGAGAAGTCGAGCAGGTCGTTGATGATCGACATCAGCGCCACACCCGTGCTCTGGATGCCCTCGGCGTGGACCCGTTGCCGTCGGTCGAGATCGCTGGTGAGCAGCAGCGAGGCCAGACCCAGGACACCGTTCATCGGGGTACGGATCTCGTGGCTCATCGTGGCGAGGAACTCGGACTTGGCCAGCGAGGCGGCCTCCGCAGCGGCTCTGGCTCGTGCCTCCGAGCGCAGCAGCCGGACGCTGCGGACCACCGCGAGCAGGACCAGCGCGACGGTGGCGACCAGGATGACGGGAGCGACGTCGTCGGTCCTGGGGTGGTCGAGCAGCAGCAGAGCCGTCGGCACCGCCAGCGGCAGGATGGCCACGAGGACCCGGGGCACCACGAGAGCGCGCTGGGGTGCGGGCTGCGGTCCGCGTCGGGCGCCACCCGGCCAGGCGGCCTGCGCCATCAGGATGCACCCCAGCATCCAGCCCAGGTTGAGCCACGCGTCGTCCGCGTCGGGGATGACACCGAACAGGTAGGTGAGGTCGGTGGCCAACCAGAGTCCGAGGCCGCCCACGAGCCAGTGGGTCTCCCGCACCCGGCGCGTGTGGTCGAGAGCGACCCGGACCAGGAGTCCGAGAGCGACGGCGTCGAGCACCGGGTAGGCGGTGACGACCACCCGGCCGAGCCGCTCGGTGTCGCCCAGGTCGACCCAGCGCGCCTGCAGGTCCCACAGGAGCAGGGCACTGACCACGACCACGGTGAGCGTGTCGACGAGCGCGTCGATCTCGACCCTGCGTCCCGTCGTCCGCACCGCAGCCACGAAGAGGGCGAGGCAGAGCACGATCGTCGACGCCAGGTAGGGGACGTCGGCCGGTGACGCGTCGGGCACCACCCGACGGGCGGCGTCCCAGGCGTAGACGACGTCACCGGTGGCGTTGAGCGCGAGCCCGGCCGCGATCAGGGTCGCGACCACCCGGTCACCCCGGGGGCGTCGGCGGGCGCCGACGGCGGCGAGGACCGCCGCCGAGCCCGTCACGAGGGGGACGAGGACGTCGGTCACCTGCTCGAGCCGGTCCCACGCCGCGATCGTGGCCAGGGTCACCGCGACCAGCGCCAGCCCGCAGCACCAGGGCGCTCGGTGGAGGGGGACGCGGTCAGGCACGGGAGCTCCGGGTGGGGGGATGGCCAGGGACGCCTACGAGGCAGGCCCCAGTGTCGCCCATCACACGCGTCCCCCGCCGGGCTACGGCGCAATCTGGGCCGTCAGCCCAGCAGCACCACGGCCAGCCCGAGCGCCGTGCCGACGAGGCCCGCGGTGACGATGAGGCCGAGCGAGAACGCCGGCAGCGGCTCCTCCAGGCGCATCGCGCGCTCGATGCGCGCCCAGCGCAGGTAGGCCAGGACCATCATCAGCACCGCGAAGGCCAGCAGCGCCGCGACGACCGCCGTGCGCAGGCCGTCGCGCTCGGGCAGCTGGAGCGACTCGAGCGCCACCGCCCCGGCGACCAGGGCCAGCGTCGTGCGGACCCACGCGAGGAAGGTGCGCTCGTTGGCCAACGAGTACCGCGGGTCGGGCTCGTCGCCGACGTAGACCCAGCGGGGCCGTCGGGCGTCCGGGTCGGTCACCGCACTAGCGTGACAGAGGTGACCTCCGTCTTCGACGCCGCCACGGCCGTGTCCAGCCTCGGTCCCCACGACGGTCAGGAGCGGTACGCCGCCGACCTCAGCGACGGGTGGCTGATCGGCGGTGGCCTCAACGGGGGCTACCTGCTGGCCACCGTCGCCCGGGCCGTGCGCGCCGCCCTGCCCGCCAAGCCCGACCCCCTGGCCATCAGCGCCCACTACCTCTCGGCGTCGCGTCCCGGCCCGGCCGAGGTCGACGTGCGGGTGCTGCGCGAGGGCGGCTCGGTGGCCACGGCGGCCGTCGAGCTGCGTCAGGCCGACCAGCTGCGGATCAGCGCCCTGGCGACGTACGGCGACCTCGTGCGGCTCGCGGCCGGCGCCGACGACGCCCGCACCACGGCGTCCCCGCCCGACCTGCCGCCGCCCGACGACTGCATCCCCAACTCGGTGGCCCCGGTCGACCTCGCGGCGGCGTCGCTGCTGCAGCGCTTCGACATGCGCTTCCACCCCGACGACGTCGGCTGGGCGGTGGGCGAGCCCAACGGGAGCGGCCTGATGCGCGCGTGGTTCCGCCTCGAGGACGACCGCGACCCCGACCCGCTCTCGTTGCTGCTGGTGCTCGACGCGCTGCCGCCGGTGACCTTCACCTACGGCGCGATGGGGTGGGCGCCGACCATCGAGCTGACCGCGCACGTGCGCGCGCTGCCCGCGCCCGGCTGGCTGCGGGTGACCCACGCGAGCCGCACCATGGCCGGCGGGCTGTTCGAGGAGGACTGCGAGGTCTGGGACGCAGCCGGCCGGCTGGTCGCCCAGGCCCGCCAGCTCGCCCGCATGCCGCGCCCGGTCTGAGCGACGGCGGGACCGTCACCCCACGGTGGTCGAGGAGGTTGCGCCAGCAACCGTCACGAGACCAGCTCAGCCGAGGGTGCAGGTCGGCTTGCTCACGTCGCCTGCGGTGAGGTGGTCTCGTGACGCTCCCCAGAGGGAGCTCCTCGACCGCCGTGCGACTCAGTCGAACCAGGAGCGCCGCATCGTGAAGAGCCAGCGGACCATGGGGTGCTCGGAGACCGAGTAGAGGAGGTCCTCCTCGGGCCAGTAGGCGATGTCCTCGTTGCCCATCGGGGTCGCGTGCGGGTGGTGGACCAGGTCGTCGGGGGAGCCGGCGTAGACCGAGCCACGCTCACGGCGTCCCTGCGACACGGTGACGTGCAGGCGGCCGCGCGCGTTGACCACGCCCTGCATCCGTCGGGGCCCGTCGCCGAGGGTCTGCAGCCGCGCGCGGTCGTCGGCACCGGTCTCGAGCAGGCCCGTGGTCGGGTCGATGGCGAACTTCGCGAGGCGACGGGTGCGGGTCGGGTCGTTGGTGTACTCGCCGGCGAGCAGCGCCGGGGCCTCGCCGCTGCGGTCGAGGGCCAGGAACGAGTACCGGAAGCCCTGGAGGCCTTCCTCCTTGCGGGCGGCGTACTGCCAGCGGGCCGGCAGCACGTAGCGGTAGCCGAAGGCGGCGTCGCGGGTGCGGACCCGCAGCAGGTCGTCGACGCGGAAGGTGAACATGCCCTTGCCGGTCGCCGCCACGTGGAGGTGCTCGCCGTGCCAGACGACACCCCCGGCGTGGACGTGCAGCGGCTCGAGGTCGCCGTCGCGGGTGGGGCGCACCAGCAGGACGTGGCGGTAGCGCAGGTGGTCGAGGTCCATCACCGTCAGTCGAGAGCCGTGCTTGGTCTGGTCCCACGGCAGCTTCTTGGCGTACGACGACATCACCACGAGCCGGCGGCCCGCGACGACCGGACCCGCCAGCGGCCCGGCGTCACCCGCGGTCGTCACCCCCTGGGGCCACCACCGCAGGTCGAGCTGGTCGGGAAGGTCGAGGCGCCAGGCCTCGTGCACCGCGCGCCCCGGTGCCCACGAGCGGCGCAACCGGCGCGGCAGGTCGTCGAGCAGGGCGGCGAGCCCGACCCGCCCCTCGGTGCGCGCCGCCAGCGCGGCGACGGCCTCGGTCGTGTCCCCGACGCGTTGCAGGTAGAGCCCGGTCTCCTCGCTGGTCACGGCGCTAGTCTCACCGACGTGGGGAGCGAGACGGGCAGGGGCACGAGCAGGAAGGTCGTCGTCGGCGCCGCGGTGCTGCGCGACGGACGCCTCCTGGCCTGCCGTCGTACGACGCCCGCCGAGTCGGCCGGCCGCTGGGAGCTCCCGGGGGGCAAGGTCGAGGACGGTGAGACCCCCGACGCGGCCCTCGTGCGCGAGCTCGGTGAGGAACTCGGCGTCGACGTCACGGTCACCGGGTGGCTCGCGGGCAGCGCGCCGATCCGCGACACCCACGAGCTGCGGGTCGCGACCTGCACGGTCGCCGTGTGGACGCCCTACCCGGTCGACCACGACCGGCTGCGCTGGCTCGGCGCCGACCAGCTCGACGACGTCGACTGGCTCGAGCCCGACCGGCCCTTCCTGACCGAGCTGCGCGAGGTGCTGGCGTGAGCACCACCGGGCGCGGCATCTTCTTCGACGAGGACGACGCCCGTGCCGTCGCGGCCCGGCTCACCGCCGAGGGCTACACGGTCGAGGTGTCGCGCGAGCGGCTGGCCGGGGAGGACGACGACGAGGACCACCCGTGGGCGGTCGTGACCGACGCGCCCCCGATCGTGCTCGAGCTGCTCGTCGACGAGCACGACGGCTGGTTCGACGTCGACGAGCCGGCCGCACCACCGGCCGTCCCACCGTTGGCGCTGCCGACCGCGCCCAAGCGGCTCAAGCGCGACTGACCGCCACCCCCGGGGTCACACGCCCACCGGCAGCAGCCGCGCGACCACGTCGTCGAGGGTGAGGACCGCGGGCCCGGACCCGGTGGGCACGACGACCAGGTGGGTCCTCGAGCTCTGTATCGTCGACAGTGCGCGGTGCACGGGCGTCTCGGGCGGCAGCGTGAGCACGTCGCGCTGCAGGCGCGAGGCGGGGACGTCGTCGGGCTGGTTCATCGTGTCGCGCACGTGGACCATGCCGACGAGGTCGGCGTCGACGTCGTCGTCGGCCCGCAGGAGGATCCGCAGGTGGCCCGTCGCCCGGGCGGCGTCGCGGACCTCGACCATCGTGGCGTCGGGGGCCACGGAGACGACGTCGCGGGCGGGGTCGGCGAGGTCGGCGAGGGTCAGCTGCTCGAGGTCGAGGGCGTCGGTGACCTGGCTCGAGAAGGACGCGTCGAGGGCGCCCACGTTGGCGGAGTGCTCGACGAGCTGTCGCAGGTCGGCCGGCGTCTGACCGGACGCGACGGTGTCGCGGGGCTCGACCCCGACCCGGCGCAGGCACCAGTTGGCGGTCTCGTTGAGCGCACGCAGGACCGGGCGGGTGGTCCACATGAAGGCGCGCATCGGCAGGGCCAGCGCCACCGCTGCGGTCTCGGGGTGCGCGATGGCCCACGACTTGGGGGCCATCTCGCCGATCACGAGGTGCAGGAAGGTGACGACGACCAGGGCCAGCGCGAAGCCGGACGCGTCCGCGACCCAGCCGGGCGCTCCCCAGGACTCGAAGGCGGGGGTCAGGGCGTAGTTGACGGCCGGCTTGGTGACCGCACCCAGGCCCAGGGCGCAGGCGGTGATGCCGAGCTGGCACCCGGCGAGCAGGACCGTCAGCTCGTCGATGCTGCGTACGGCGGCGCGGGCGGCCCGGCTCGTGCCCGCGCGCTCCTCGAGACGGTGGCGTCGCGCGGCGAGCACCGCGAACTCGGCGGCCACGAAGAAGGCACTCAGCGCGATCAGGGCGACGGTGACGGCCGTGACGACGAAGGGGTTGGTCATCAGGAGGCCTCCTCGGTCTCGACGGGGACCAGCTCGAGCCGGACCAGGTGCGGGACGTGCCGGCGTACGTCGAGGACCTCGAGCTCGACCTGCTCGCCCGAGTGGTCATCGGAGTCGTGGACCGACCCGAGGGTCACGGCGGCGCGGTCACCGACCTGCGGGAGGCGGCCGAGCCCGGCGATGACCAGGCCGGCGAGGGTCTGGTGCCGCCCGGTGGGGAGGTCGCGGGCGAGGATGCGCGAGACCTCGTCGAGGGGCAGCGAGCCGGACAGCTCCCAGGTGGTGACGTCGGCCCCGGCGAGGTCGGTGGCCAGCGGCACGACCTCGGCCTCGTCGTGCTCGTCGTCGATCTCGCCGACGAGCTCCTCGGCGAGGTCCTCGACGGTGAGCACCCCGGCCAGCCCGCCGTGCTCGTCGAGCACGCAGGCGATCCGGTGGCCGCCGTCGGTGAGCTCGCGCAACGCCTGCGGCAGGGCCATCACGGTGGGCAGGAGCAGCGGCGCGCGCATGATGTCGGCGGCGGTCAGCTGCACGCGGCGGGGCTCGGCGAGCAGGTCCTGCAGGTGGACGACGCCGAGGACGTCGTCGTCGGCGTCGAGCACGGGGTAGCGCGAGTGGCCGTCGCCCATCGTCGTCCAGAGCTCCTCGAGCGGGGTGTCCGCGTCGACCACGCCGACGCGGGCGCGCGGCACCATCGCGTGGGCGACGTCGCGGTCGGGGAAGTCGACCAGCCGGTCGAGCAGGAGCGACAGCTCGACCGGCAGGTCGCCGCTGTCGCGCGACTCGGTGACGATGTGGCCGAGGTCGCGGCGGGTCGCGGCGTGCTCGACGTCGTGGACCGGCTCCATGCCGAAGACCCGGAGCAGGGCGTTGGAGGACTTGTCGAAGAACGCGATCAGCCAGCCGAAGACCGCCAGGTAGAGGTGGGTGGAGCGGGCCAGGGCGATGGCGGTCTGCTCGGGGCGGGCGATGGCGAGGTTCTTGGGGAACAGCTCGCCGAAGACCATCTGGACGCCGGTCGACAGCAGCAGGGCCGCGCCGGTGCCCAGCGCGATGCCGACCCCGGTGGGCACGCCGACCCCGCCGAGGCCCGTGCCGACGGCCTCACCGATGAGCGGCTCGGCGACGAACCCGACGAGCAGTGCGGTGACCGTGATGCCGAGCTGGGCACCCGAGAGCATGAACGACGTACGCCGGGTGACGGTCAGGGCGCGGCGCGCGGCCCGCATCACCCGCGGTGGCCCGGGCG
>CALRVO020000071.1:0-11448 GCA_943371595.1 Sphingomonas paucimobilis | reverse complement strand
CTCGTCGCACGACACCTCGAAGTCGTCGCGCAGCGAGACGTGGGAGGCCGTGAACAGGTCACCGACGCCACCCCAGTCGCCCGCGCGCAGGGCCGACACGGTCCGCTCGACCCGGGCGACCTCGGTCACGACGTGGCGCGCACGTCGGCGCAGGACCGGGTCGTCGAGCCCGGCCAGGGACGCGGGGGCGGCCTCGCGCAGCGTCCCGACCCCCAGTCGTCGGGCCGCCTCGTCGCACTCGTCGCGCCGCGAGGCGTAGCCGCCGTCGCCGCGAGCGAGCTCGTGGGCCACCCGGGTGTCGACGACCACCAGCGCCAGCCCTGCGGCGGCCGGGTCGACCGGGACCTGCTCGACGGACCCGTCGGCGAAGTCGAGGAGCAGGGCGTGGCCGGGGCGCGCGAGCAGGACGGCGTGCTGGTCGAGCCCGCCGGTGGGTGCGCCGGCCACCTCGGTCTCGGCCCGACGGCACACCCCCACCAGGTCGCGACGCAGACCCTCGTCGAGGGTGAGCCCCGAGGCCGTGACCACGGCGACCGCGACCGCGGCCTCGAGCGACGCCGAGCTCGACAGTCCCGCCCCCAGCGGCACCGTGCTGTCCAGGCGCAGGTCGAGCGCCGGGACGTCGTGGCCCGCCTGCTCGAGCGCCCACAGCACCCCCGCGGCGTACGCCGCCCAGCCGCCGACCCGACCGGGCGCGCCGTCGGCGGGCGTGCCCTGCCAGGGCGGGTCGGCCTGGGCGCTGACGATCCGGGTCGTGCCGTCGTCGCGACGGGTCGCCCGCGCGGTGGTGCCGACCGGGATCGCGACCGGCAGGCAGAGCCCGGCGTTGTAGTCGGTGTGCTCGCCGACGAGGTTGACGCGCCCGGGTGCGCGCACCACGTAGGTCTGCTCCACCTGCCGCAGCCTAGAGTCGGACCAGTGGAGTTCCTGCGTGCAGCGCCGTCCTACGACCTGACCTACGACGACGTCTTCATGGTGCCGCGCAGCAGCGCGGTGGCCAGCCGCTACGACGTCGACCTGACGACCGCCGACGGCACCGGTGCGACGCTGCCGATCGTCGTGGCCAACATGACCGCGATCGCCGGCAAGCGGATGGCCGAGACCGTCGCCCGACGCGGGGCGATCACCGTCCTCCCGCAGGACATCCCGGCCGCCGTCGTGGCCGGTGTGGTCGCGTCGGTGAAGTCGCGGCACCTGGTCTTCGACACCCCCATCACCCTGCGCCCCGACCAGACGGTCGCCGAGGCCCTGTCGCTGATCCCCAAGCGCTCCCACGGCGCCGCGGTGGTGGTCGTCGACGGGCGGCCGGTGGGTGTGGTCGCCGAGGCCGACTGCCGCGACGTCGACCGCTTCGCCCAGGCCGGGCAGGTCATGCGCCCGCCCGCCGTGGTCGTCGGCGACGACACCGAGCCCCGCACCGTCTTCGAGCGGCTCGACGCGGCCCGGGCCGGTCTCGCGGTCGCCGTCGCCGGCGACGGCTCGCTGGTCGGGGTCCTCACCCGCACCGGGGCCCTGCGCGCCACGCTCTACACGCCCGCGACCGACACCCGCGGAGGCCTGCGGGTCGCGGCCGCGGTGGGCGTCAACGGCGACGTCGCGACGACGGCGGCGGCGCTGCTCGAGGCGGGCGTCGACTGCTTGGTCGTGGACACCGCCCACGGTCACCAGGACCGGATGGTCGAGGCGCTGCGCGCCGTACGGGCCCTCGACCCGCAGGTGCCGGTCGCGGCCGGCAACGTCGTCTCGGCCGAGGGCACCCGGGCACTCGTCGAGGCCGGCGCCGACATCGTCAAGGTCGGCGTCGGCCCTGGCGCGATGTGCACGACGCGGATGATGACCGGCGTCGGACGCCCGCAGTTCTCCGCCGTCCTGGAGTGCTCGGCCGCAGCCCGCGACCTCGGCGCGCACGTGTGGGCCGACGGCGGCGTGCGTCACCCCCGCGACGTGGCCCTCGCCCTGGCCGCGGGTGCCTCCTCGGTGATGGTCGGCTCGTGGTTCGCCGGCACCCACGAGTCGCCCGGCGACCTGGTGCTCGACGCCGACGGACGCGCGTTCAAGGTGTCGTTCGGCATGGCCTCGGCACGCGCCGTCGCGTCGCGGACCGCCACCGAGTCGGCGTACGACCGGGCCCGCAAGGGGCTCTACGAGGAGGGCATCTCGTCGTCACGGATGTACCTCGACCCGGCTCGGCCGGGCGTCGAGGACCTCATCGACCAGATCTGCTCCGGGGTGCGCTCGGCCTGCACCTACGCCGGGGCCACCTCGCTCGCCGAGCTCCACGAGCGCGCGGTCGTCGGCGTCCAGTCGGCCGCCGGGTTCCACGAGGGCCGCCCCCTCACCACCAGCTGGTAGCGGTCAGCCGCGCGACGAGCGGGCCGAGCGGCCCTTGGCGATGCCGACGAGCGCCTGGGTGCGGTCGTCGTCGCGGTCGACACGCCAGACGAGGGCGATCGTGGTGGGCTCGAGGTCGATGACCGGGCGGGTCACGACGTCCTTGCGGGCGTGCAGGCGGGCGACCGACATCGGCAGCACCACCACCCCGGTGCCGGCGGCGACGGTCTCGACGGCCTCCGCCGGCGTCATCGGGGGCCAGTCGAGCTGCGGGGCGTCGGGGGTCCACCCCGAGGCGTGGGGGAGCACGAGCTGTTCGTCGGCGAGGTCGGCCAGGCTCACGCCCTCGGTGTCGGCGGCGGCCACGAGGTGGTCACGACCGGCGACGACCACGGGCACCTCGTCGTAGAGCCGCACGCAGTGCAGGCCGTCTCCGACCGAGCCGACCGGCAGCCGCACCAGGGCCATGTCGAGCGCACCCGAGGAGACGCCGTCGAGCTGGTCGGGCTCGGTCACCGGGACCAGCTCGAGGGGCTCGCGGCTGCGCTCGCGCCAGGTGCGGGCCCACTTGTCGGGCGTGGCACCAGTCACGAAACCGAGGCGGAGCGTCATGGGTGAAGTATCACGGACCGGCTCTCCCGTACGTTCGGGGCATGCGCGTCCTCGTCACCGGAGCCACCGGCTACGTCGGTTCCCGGCTCGTCCCGGCCCTGCTCGCCGCAGGTCACCAGGTCGTCGCCTCGGCGCGCGACACCGACGCGCTCGACCGCTTCGCCTGGGCCGACCAGGTCGAACGACGCCATCTCGACGTCGACGACACCGTCTCGGTCCACCTGGCGGTGCGCGACCTCGACGCCGTCTTCTACCTCGTGCACTCCATGGGCGCCGGGGAGTTCCTCAAGCGCGACCGCGAGGCCGCCGAGAGCCTCGTCGCCGCCTGCGCCTACGCCGGTACCGACCGCATCGTCTACCTCTCGGGCCTCGTGCCCGACGTACCACCCGAGCAGCTGTCCGACCACCTGCGCTCCCGGCTCGAGGTCGAGGAGATCCTGCTGGCCGGCCCGATACCGGCGACCGTGCTGCGCGCCTCGATGGTGATCGGGGGCGGGTCGATGTCGTTCGAGGTGATGCGGCGGATGTCGGAGCGGCTGCCGGTGCTGACCCTGCCGATCTGGATGACCAGCAGCATCCAGCCGATCGCCGTCGAGGACGTCGTCCGGCTGCTCACCGCGTCGTTGGAGGGCGAGCCGCGCAACCGGTCCTTCGACGTGGGCGGCGACGAGGTGCTGACCTACAGCGAGCTGTTGTCGCGGTTCGCCGCGGCGGCGGGCCTGGCGCGCCCGCAGGTACCGCTGCTGTTCGCGCCGACGACGCTGGTCGGTGAGGGGGTCGCCCTGCTGACGGGGATCCCGCGGCCGACCATCCGAGCCCTGGTCAAGAGCCTGACCCACGACATGGTCTGCCGCGACGACGACGTGCGCGAGGTCCTCGCGCCGGGCACGCCCTACCTGTCGCTCGACGAGGCGCTGACGCGGTCCCTGGCGGGCGACACCGCCGCCACCTCGCTCGACGGCGACGTGCAGGGCGAGGCCGACAGCGACCCCGACTGGGTCGGGACGACGCTCTAGGAGGCTGCTGGACAAGAGCGTGGATGCCCGCGCGGTTGTTCAGCAGGCTCCTAGTTGAGCGGACGCATCGAGTCGGGCACACCGCCACCGGCGTG
Organism: Sphingomonas paucimobilis; assembly: GCA_943371595.1. Lineage (GTDB taxonomy): Bacteria > Actinomycetota > Actinomycetes > Propionibacteriales > Nocardioidaceae > Nocardioides. Next base: position 7,394 of record CALRVO020000071.1, on the reverse strand, counting down.
CACCGCCTCGACCAGCTCGGCCAGTGCCGTCAGCGCGACGCGCTGCGACATCGGGCCGTAGGACACCCGCGCCACGCCGAGCTCCTGCAGCCGGGCCAGCGGGGGAGTCCCCGGCAGGCCGATCGTGGTGAGCCGCTGCGGGCCGAAGGCCTCGACCAGGGTCTCGACCTGGGCCTCGTCGAGCCGGCCCGGCACGAAGACGACCGGCGCGCCGGCGTCGAGGAAGGCCTTGCCCCGGGTCACGGCCTCGGCCAGCGGGTCCGCGGCCCCCTTGACGAACGCGTCGGTGCGGGCGTTGAGGACGAAGTCGGGGACGCCCTCGGCCGCGGCGGCGGCCATGACGGCCTCGACCTGGGCGACGGCCTCGGCGAGCGGCTTGAGCTGGTCCTCGAGGTTGGCGCCCACGACGCCGACGCCGATCGCCTTGCGGACCGTCTCGGCGGCGTTGCCGTAGCCGCCCTCGAGGTCGGCGGTGACCGGCAGGTGGGTGGCCGCGACGATGCGGCGCACCTCCTCGATCATCTCGTCGACCGGGATGTTCTCGCCGTCCTCGTAGCCGCGTGAGGCGGCGATCGAGTGGCTCGCGGTGGCCAGGGCCAGCGTGCCGGGGACGTCGGTGACCACGGTCGCGCTGATGGCGTCCCAGACGTTGACGACGGTGAGCAGGTCGGGGGCGCGGTGCAGGTCGAGCAGGGTGCGGGCGCGCTCTCCGGTGGTGGTGGGAGAGGTCTCGGAGGTCATGGCAGGAGCATGTCAGGAGCCCCGTGAGAGGGCCACGGGTGAACCAGTCTCGACGGATTGCGCATACGCGATGTCATATTCGGGCACACTCGTGGGGTGGAATCAACAGGAGCTCGTGCCCAGGTCACGCCCGACCTCCGGGTGAAGGCGAAAACCATCGATGCCGCCCTCGTGGGCGCCCGGATCAAGCTGGCCCGTCAGCGGGCCGGACTCACCCAGGGAGAGGCGGCCGGCGACCAGATGTCGACCGCCTACATCTCACGGATCGAGGCGGGACAGCGACGTGCCAGCGCCGACCTCCTGGTCGCCCTGGCCAACCGGATCGGCTGCGATCCCGAGGAGCTGCTCGCCCCCGACGAGGACCTCGCCGAGCGAGAACGCATCGACCGGCTGACGCTCGAGCTCGACTACGCCGAGCTCGACCTGCGCACCGGCCAGGCCGCCTCGGCGCTGGCCCGCGTCCAGGACCTGCTCGCCGAGCCCGACCTGCCGCACGACCTGTCGGTCAAGGCTCGGTACGTGCGCGGGCAGGCACTGGAGTCCACCGGCGACCTGACCACGGCGATCAAGACCTTCGAGGACCTGCTCGCGCTCAGCACCGACGCCCTCTTCCGCATCCGCGCCCTTCTGGCGCTGAGCCGGTGCTACCGCGAGGAGGGTGACCTCACCCGTGCCTGCGAGATCGGGGAGCGTGCGGCCGCCCTGGTCAGCGCAGCCGACCTCGAGGGCAGCGCCGAGGGCGTCCAGCTCGCGGTGACGGTCGCCGCGGCCCACTTCGAGCGAGGTGACACCAACTTCGCCCTGCGGATGTGTGAACGGGCGGTCGAGAGCGCCGAGCGGCTCGAGTCGCCGACGGCGCGCGCCTCGGCCTACTGGAACAGCAGCATCGTGCACCAGCGTCAGGGCAACATCACCGACGCGCTGCCGCTGGCGCAGAAGGCCGTGGTGCTGCTCGAGCAGACCCACGACGCCCGCAGCATGGCGCGGTTGCGCAGCCAGCTCGGACTGCTGCAGCTGGCGATGGACCCGCCGGAGGTCGAAGGCGCCTCGCTCAACCTCGAGCGGGCGCGTCAAGAGATGGAGTTCAACGAGGCCAGCCCCTCGGACTTCGGGCGCAACGAACTGGGGCGGGCTCGGTGTCGCCTGCTCATCGGGGATGCAGAGGAGGCCGAGCGTCTGGCCGAGGACTGTTTCGAGAGCGTGCGCGAGTCGAACCTCATGCTGAGTGCGCAGGCTTTGACCGTCATGGGTCAAGTCGCTGCGTCTCGTCACGACATCGATCGAGCTGTCGGCCACTTCCGGCGCGCGTTGGTAGTCCTCGATGGTGCTGGTGCTGATCGTGAGGCTGCGCAGCTGTGGTTCGAGCTGGCCAACCTTCTGCGCGAGTACGGCGCAGTCGACGAAGCGATGGAGGCGTTCCGGCGTGCCGGCGTATCGACGGGTCTTACCCCATCGACGATCCCGATGGCGACACGTGTGGTGCCGCAGTCGGGCTGAGGAGACTTAGCTGGGGGTCAGCAGCACCACTGCGAACCGTCGCGCAGCGACTGGGTGGGGGCCTTGGCCTCGACCGCAGCACCGGTCGAGACGACTCCGCCGAGGAGGGCGGTGGCGAGGAGCGAGGAGACGAGGAGGGCGCGGATCTTCGACATGGTTTTCTCCTTGGTGGGGCTGACCTCGGTCGGTCTGCCCTGGTGGTGGGATAATTCTGTCAAAGAAAGAGGCAAACGTCCCGAACGACGGCCGACTAACAGGAGATTTCGTGAAATTGAGGTCGGAGCGTCGCTCGATCAACGCCTCATCAGCCCCAGTGGTCCCACGGGTCTCTCCAGCCACGGCGCCGTCGCGCGCCACGACGGCCGCGGGGGCGCTCGGAGCCGCCGCTGACGGCGTCGATGCAGGCCGGGAGGCCCCGCATCGCGGGCTCACGTCCTTCGAGGTGCAGCTCGCACCTCCGCGACCCCGCGCCTCCTCGGCAGGGCGCCGTCGGCTGTCCGGTTCCCTGCACGGTGCCTCGCGCCACCTGGTCGTGGGCGGTGCGACGGCCCTCGTCGTCGGGGTCCTCAGCTCTGCGACCCTGATCGTTCGCCTCGACTCCGGATCGCCCCTTCCCGCAGCCCTGCGGATCAGCCCCGCGGTCCCGCCGTCGGGCGGGTTCGCGGTGGCGGCCGACGACATGGACGAGACCTTGCGCGTGCTGGTCGACTCGACGACGGGGCGTCGGACGCCCTCACGACCGGCGCCGGGTGGTGAGGGGGTGGTGGTCGACTCCGAGGGCGGCCCGGTCCGCCGGGTGGTCCAGAGCGGCGGGGTGCTGGTCGACACGCCCGACGGCCCGGCGCTGGTCCACGTCGACGTGCGACGCGCCTCGACGTCGTGCGACCGGCCGGTCTGCGTCCAGGTGGTGCGCACCCGAGCGGCCGCCGGGACGTCGCCGTCCACCTTGGCCGTCGTGGTCGGCGCCGGGGTCGAGGTGCGGGCCCAGGCCTGGGCAGGCACCCGCGACCTGCGTCGCGCGGCTCGGCCGACCCCTGCGCTGAGCGTCGAGGCCCTGGTCGACCTCGCGGGTGACCCCGTGTGGCGCGACTAGGACGGGCCGGACGGCAGGACGGTCCGACCCCGAGGGGCCGGACCGTCCGTGAGTGACCGCGACGCGCGTCAGCGCACGTCGTAGCGGTCGAGGTCCATGACCTTGGCCCACGCGTCGACGAAGTCGTGGACGAACTTGTCGGCGGCGTCGGCGCTCGCGTAGACCTCGGCGACCGCACGCAGCTCGGAGTTGGAACCGAAGACCAGGTCGACCCGGCTACCGGTCCAGCGGACGTCACCGGTGGCACGGTCGACGGCCTCGAAGCCGTCGTCGTCACCGTCGATGCCGTGCCACTCCACACCCATGTCGAGCAGGTGGGTGAAGAAGTCGTTGGTCAGGGTGCCGACGCGCTCGGTGAGCACGCCCTTGCGGTTGCCACCGGTATTGGCGCCCAGCACGCGCAGGCCACCGACCAGCACGGTCATCTCGGGGGCGGTGAGGCCCAGGAGGTTGGCCCGGTCGACCAGGCGGTACTCGCCGGGCAGGGGGCTCTCCTTGCCGAGGACGTTGCGGAACCCGTCGGAGGTCGGCTCGAGGTAGCTGAACGACTCGACGTCGGTCTGCTCCTGCGAGGCGTCGGTGCGTCCCGGGGTGAACGGGACGGTGACGGGGTGACCGCCGTCAGCAGCAGCCTTCTCGATCGCCGCGACGCCGCCGAGGACGACCAGGTCAGCCATCGAGACAGCCTTGCCGCCGGTCGCCGAGGCGTTGAAGTCGGCCTGGACCCGCTCGAGGGCTCCGAGCACCCGGGCGAGCTCGTCAGGCTCGTTGACCGGCCAGCTGCGCTGGGGCTCGAGGCGGACACGACCGCCGTTGGCGCCGCCCCGCTTGTCGCTGATGCGGTGGGTGGACGCCGAGGCCCAGGCCGCCTTGACCAGCTCGGACACACCCAGGCCCGTGGCCAGGATCTGCTCCTTGAGCGCGGCGACGTCGGAGTCGTCGATCACCGGGTGCTCGAGGGCCGGCACGGGGTCCTGCCACAGGAGCTCCTCCTGCGGCACCAGCGGGCCGAGGTAGCGCTGGATCGGACCCATGTCGCGGTGGGTCAGCTTGAACCAGGCGCGGGCGAACGCGTCGGCGAACTCCTCGGGGTTCTCGTGGAAGCGGCGCGAGATGGGCTCGTAGATCGGGTCCATGCGCAGGGCGAGGTCGGTGGTGAGCATCGTCGGCTTGCGCGAGGGCTCGTTGGTCTCGGGGTCCGGGATGATGTCGTCGGCGTCCTTGGCCACCCACTGCCAGGCACCGGCCGGGCTCTTGGTGAGCTCCCACTCGTAGCCGAAGAGGTGGTCGAAGTAGTCGTTGCTCCACTGCACCGGCGTCCGGGTCCAGGTGACCTCGAGACCGCTGGTGATGGTGTCGCGACCGCCGCCCTTGCCGAAGCCCTGCTTCCAGCCGAAGCCCTGCTCCTCGATCGAGGCGCCCTCCGGCTCGGGGCCGACGTACTGCTCGGGGTCAGCGGCGCCGTGGGTCTTGCCGAAGGTGTGACCACCGGCGATGAGGGCGACGGTCTCCTCGTCGTTCATGGCCATCCGGCCGAACGTCTCTCGGATGTCACGGGCCGAGGCCACCGGGTCGGGGTTGGCGTTGGGGCCCTCGGGGTTGACGTAGATGAGACCCATCTGGACGGCGCCCAGCGGCTTCTCGAGCTCGCGGTCGCCGGTGTAGCGCTCGTCGCCGAGCCAGGTGCGCTCGGGGCCCCAGTAGACGTCCTCGTCGGGCTCCCAGACGTCGGGGCGGCCGCCGGCGAAGCCGAAGGTCTTGAAGCCCATCGTCTCGAGCGCACGGTTGCCGGCGAAGACGATCAGGTCGGCCCAGGAAACCTTGGCGCCCCACTTCTGCTTGACCGGCCACAGCAGGCGGCGGGCCTTGTCGAGGTTGCCGTTGTCGGGCCAGCTGTTGAGCGGCGCGAAGCGCTGCATGCCGGCGCCGGCACCGCCGCGACCGTCCTCGACCCGGTAGGTGCCGGCGCTGTGCCAGGCCATGCGCACCATGAAGCCGCCGTAGTGGCCGAAGTCAGCCGGCCACCAGTTCTGCGAGTCGGTCATGATCGCGTCGACGTCGCGGGCCAGCTCGTCGAGGTCGACGCTCTGGAAGGCCGTGGCGTAGTCGAAGTCGGCGCCCATCGGGTTGGCGACCGGGGTGTGCTTGCGCAGGATCTTGAGGTTGAGCTGGTTGGGCCACCAGTCGGTGTTGCTGGCGCCCTCGGTGGGGTGGGCCATCCGTCCGGCGTGCACGGGGCACCCGGCGGCACCCTCGTCGTTCATGTCGGCTTCGACGGTCTCGTGGTCGCTCTGGGACACGGGAGTCCTTCCGGGTTGAGGTGGATTTTCAGCGGGACGTGCAGGAGGGGCAGGTGCCCCAGTAGGTGACCTCGGCCTCGTCGATGGCGAAACCAGAGTCGTCGGAGGCGGTCAAGCAGGGGGCCTCGCCCACCGCGCAGTCGACGTCGGCCACGGCGCCGCAGGACCGGCACACCACGTGGTGGTGGTTGTCGCCGACCCTGGCCTCGTAGCGGGCGACCGAACCGGTCGGCTGGATGCGGCGCAGCAGACCCGCGTCGGTGAGCGCCCTCAGGACGTCGTAGACGGCCTGGTGGGAGACGACGCCGATGTTGGCCCGGACGGCCTCGATCACCGCGTCGGTGTCGGCGTGCGGCCGGGCGGTGACCGCGCCGAGCACCGCGAGGCGGGGCCGCGTCACCCGCAGCCCGACGGCGCGCAGGGCGCTCTCGGGGTCGGGGACGGCAGTGGCGGGCACGACCCCGACCTTGCCGCCTTTTCTTGAACGAGTCAAGAATATCCACGGCGCGTGTGACGTCCGGCTGCTGCTCCTCGAGGACGGCGTCCTCGGTGACAGGGGACGTTGGGCCCTCACCCCGAGCAGGTGGGAGCGCGAGGCTGGGGACAGTCCCGAGCAGAGGAGCTCCTCCATGTCCCGCACCGCCGAACGTGATGGCCGTCCCGCCACCGCTCCGCACGTCCGCCACGTCGGCCGCAGCGGCGACGAGGGCGGGCGTGATGACCAGGCGGAGGCTCCGCGGGCCGAGCAGGACTGCGCCATCGCGGACGCACCGGTGCCTGCACGCGGCACCGAGTAGGTCCCCACGCAGTGTCGGGCGACCGCGGCGGAGCCCGCCACCGGCCCCGCGCGGTGCTGGTGGCCGTGGGCCCCGCACCCCGGGCCCTCGACCCGCTGGTGCGCTACGCGACCGCAGAGGCGTTGCGCACGTCGAGCCCGGTCCACGTCGTCCACGTCGTGCGTCCAGGGTCGTGGTCGCCCCTGGGTGGGGTCGCCCTCGTGGGCGACGAGCTGCGCCACGTCGGCCGCGCCAGGCTGCAGGCCGCCTGCGTCCGGCTCGGGAGCACGCTGGGGCCGGACATCGCCGTCAGCGGTGAGCTCTGCCCCGGTCTCGTGGTGCCGACGCTGGTCTCCCGCGCCGGCGGCGCACGGCTCCTGGTCACCGGGTTGCGGCCCGTCGGGCGAGCGTCGCTGCACCGGGTGCGCCGCTCGGTGCCGCTCGCCGTCGCCGCGCGCGCCCCGGTCCCGGTGGTCGTCGTGCCGGACGGGTGGTCCGACGACCTCGCTTCGGTGGCACCGGTGGTCGTCGTGGGGGTGGACGTCACCGACCACGGTGACCTGCGCTCGGCCGAGGTGATCGGCGCGGCGCTCGCCGAGGCTGCGCGGCGCGGTGCGCGTCTGCGTCTGGTCCACGGCCGCCGAGGACGCCAGCGTTGGCGCACGGAGCAGGTGCTGGCCCTGTGCGGTCCCGTGCTGAGCACCTGCCGCGAGGTGCCGGTCGACGTCGTGGTCGCACCCGACCCGCCGGTGACCGCGCTGCTCGCCCACTCGTACGACGCGGACGTGACCGTGGTCGGCCGTCGCCGGCGTCCTGGCCCGGCGCCGCTCCTGGGTCCGGTGGCCCACGGGGTGGTCAGGTGGTCGGCACGGCCGACGATGGTGGTCCCGCCGGTCCACCAGCGGCTCCGGGACGCTCGTGCCCCGGACCACCACGCGGTCTCGCCCGACTGACGCGGGCGCGCCGACCACGCGTCACTCCGGCAGC
>CALRVO020000070.1:0-11473 GCA_943371595.1 Sphingomonas paucimobilis | reverse complement strand
CCCGGGCCCCATGCTCACCTCGGGCGGACCCGTGCGGCTGGTGCGGTCTCGAGACGGTCGCGGGCGACCTCCTCGACCACCGTGAGGGGCGACCTCCTCGACCACCGTGAGGGCCGACCTCCTCGACCACCGTGAGGGGCGACCTCCTCGACCACCGTGAGGGCGGCCTCCTCGACCACCGTGGGGTGACGGCGGCCGCGGCCATCCGAGAGATGAGGTCCCAGGACGAAATGCGAAGAACCCGCGTCATCGACGCGGGTTCTTCGTGGTGTACCCCCGACCGGATTCGAACCGGCGCTAACGCCGTGAGAGGGCGCCGTGCTAGGCCGCTACACAACGGGGGCGTGTCCTATGAGGACGGGCGAAACTGTACAGATCCGCCTGCCACTGGGACAAATCGTGGCCCGGGGGCCGCGATCTCGCTGGGATACTAGGACTCGAACCTAGAACGACTGGACCAGAACCAGCTGTGTTGCCAATTACACCATATCCCATTGTTCTACTGGTGTTCGGCCGTTCCTGGGCTGTTGTCCCAGCCCGGGGCGACCGACAAGAAACCTTACACGCGGGCCAGGGGTCGCTCCAATTCGGTTGGCGACACCGTGGTCTGCAGGCGCATCACGCGGGCTGCTCCCAGCGTGGCCGCGAGGAAGAACACCGACGACACGAGCGTCACCACGACGTTCCAACCGTTGCCGCCCTGAGGGGCGAGGGTGTCGCCGATGTCGCCGACGAGCAGCGCCAGGCCGAAGGCGAGCCAGTTGTTGACGACGTGGTAGCCGATGCCCGCCTCGATGCCACCGGTGCCGATGGCCAGGACCCCCGCGACGACGCCGAAGGAGAAGCGGTCGATGAAGATCGGCACGCTCTGCGCACCGTGGAACAGCGCGAAGATCAGCGCCGGCACGACGACCGCGACGACCCGCGCCACCCGGGTGTTGCTCGTCAGGCTGCCGCAGCCCTGCATCATCAGACCGCGGAAGACGTACTCCTCGGCGGCGGCCTGGAAGGGCACGAACAGCACGATGACCAGCAGGAACTGCAGGGACGTGCTGGTGAAGTCGTTGACGCCTCCATCGCTCGGCGAGGTCTCGGCGACCGCGCCGACCGGCAGCACCGCGGACAGGCCGATGTTGACGCCGAGGGCGAGCAGCGCCACCCCCATCGTCACCAGCATCCAGACCCACCGGAAGCGGCCGGCGACCGAGATCAGCCAGCGCGGGCTCAAGCCGGTGATCAGACGGTGGGACCCCATCATGAACGGGATCGAGACCGCGATCGCCACGAAGAGGAACAGCAGCGTGCGCGGCTGCACGTCACTGGTGCCGGACAGGCTGTCGAGCACATCCTGCGGGTCCTCGCCGGCCGCGGCGAAGTAGACGAAGAACCCGATCGTCACCACGACCTGCGCGGCGACGAAGCCCACGATCGCCGCGACGAACGCGAGCGCCGACCACCAGCCGCCGCCGCGGCCGGCCCGGGTCAGCTGGTGGTACTCCAGCGCGACCGGCTCGGCGTGCTGGACGGCGTACGGCGCGGGGGTCGCGTCGCTCACGACGCGCTCTCCAACCTGGCCAGGCTCCGCTCCCGTCCGAGCAGCTCCATCGACTCGAACAGCGGGGGCGAGATGCGTCGTCCGGTCACGGCCACGCGCACCGGGCCGTAGGCGACGCGCGGCTTGAGGCCGCGCTCGTCGACGAGGGCGGTCGTCAGCGCGGCCTGGATGGCCTCGGTCGACCAGGTCGGCAGGTCCTTGACGGCGTCGTACGACGCGCGCACGATCTCGCGGCCGGTCTCGTCGAGCAGCTTGTCGACGTCGGCCTCGTCACGGGTGAAGTCGGCCTCGTCGACGAAGAGGAAGCCGAGCATGTCGACGGTCTCGGTGAGCTTGTTGATGCGCTCGCCCACCAGCGGCATCGCGAGCTCGAGCAGCTGCGCGTCGGCGTCGGACACCGGGTCGCCCACGACCCCGGCCGCCTTGAGGAACGGCAGCGCACGGTGGGTGATGTCGTCGAGCGACAGCATCCGCAGGTGGGAGGTGTTGATGGCGTCCATCTTCTTGAGGTCGAAGCGCGCCGGGTTGGGGTTGACGTCCTTGATGTCGAAGGCGTCGACCATCTCGCTCATCGTGAAGACGTCGCGGTCGGGGGCGATCGCCCAGCCCAGCAGGGCCAGGTAGTTGAGCATCCCCTCGGGCGTGTAGCCCTGGTCGCGGTAGGCCAGGGCGTGGGCCTCGGGATCGCGCTTGGAGAGCTTCTTGTTGCCCTGCCCCATCACGTAGGGCAGGTGCCCGAAGAGCGGCGCACCGGTGCCGATGCCGACGTCGGCGAGCGCGGCGTACAGCGGCAGCTGGCGAGGGGTGCTCGACAACAGGTCCTCACCACGCAGGACGTGGGTGATCTCCATCAGCGCGTCGTCGACCGGGTTGACCAGGGTGTAGAGCGGGTCGCCGTTGCCGCGGGCGAGCGCGAAGTCGGGCACGTGGTCGGAGTGGAACGTGATCGTGCCGCGCACCAGGTCGTCGAAGGCGATCTCGCCGTCGGGCATCTTGAAGCGGACGACGGGCTTGCGACCCTCGGCCTCGAACGCCGCGACCTGGTCGTCGCTCAGCGAGCGGCAGTGCCGGTCGTAACCCATGTCCTTGGAGCCGGCGGCCTGGCGGCGCGCGGCGACCTCGTCGGTCGTGCAGTAGCAGCGGTAGGTGTGGCCGCCGGCAGCGAGCCGCTCGAGGGCGTCGCGGTAGATGTCACCGCGCTCGGACTGGCGGTACGGCGCGTGCGGGCCGCCGCGGTCGGGGCCTTCGTCCCAGTCGAAGCCGAGCCAGGCGAACAGGTCGAGGATGCCGGCGTACGACTCGTCGGTGTTGCGGGCGGCGTCGGTGTCCTCCACACGCAGCACGATCGTGCCGCCGTGGTGGCGGGCGAACGCCCAGTTGAAGAGCGCCGTGCGGACGAGGCCGACATGGGGTGAGCCGGTGGGGCTCGGAGCCATCCGGACGCGGACTGTCATCGGGTGCTGATCCTGTTCGTGAGTGAGCCGAGGCCCGCGATCGAGATCTCGACCTCGTCGCCGACCTGCATGGGACCGACACCCTCGGGGGTGCCGGTCAGGATGACGTCGCCGGGCAGCAACGTCATGACGCTGGAGACGTGGGCCACCAGCGCGGGGATGTCGAAGATCATGTCGGCGGTCGAGCCGTCCTGGACGACGTCGCCGTTGAGGAACGTCTGCAGGCGCACGCCGTCCTTGAACGTCTGCGGGTCGAGGTCGGTCTCGATCCACGGCCCGAGCGGGCAGAAGGAGTCGAAGCCCTTGGCCCGGGTGAACTGGCCGTCCTTGCGCTGCAGGTCGCGGGCGGTGACGTCGTTGGCGATCGTGTAGCCGTGGATGACGTCGGTCGCCTGCTCGGGCGGCACGTCGCGGCAGATCCGGCCGATGACGACGGCCAGCTCGCCCTCGTAGTGGAGGTCCTGGGTCTGCGGCGGGTAGAACACCGGGTCGTTCGGCCCCACCACGCTGGTGTTGGGCTTGAGGAACATCAGCGGCTCCTCGGGCAGGTCGTGGCCCAGCTCGGCCGCGTGGGCGGCGTAGTTGCGCCCGATGCCGACGACCTTGCTGCGCGGCAGCACCGGCGCGAGCAGCCGGACGTCGCTCAGCTTGTACTCCTGGTCGAGCAGCTTGATGCCGACGTAGAGGGGGTCGCCGGCCAGCGCCACGACCACGGCGTCCTCGTCGGGCTGCCCGAGCTGGTCGAGCTCGCCCGTCACGACGCCGTACGACGGCTCCTCGCCGATGGTGAACCTTGCGATACGCACGCCCTCGACCCTAGCGAGCGCGGGTTCGGCGTGCCGCGCTCCGGTCGGTCAGACTTGCCGGGTGAGGACCCTGGAGGCGAGCGAGTGGCGCGCGTCGGCCGCCGCGCACGAGGCGCGCGTCGACGCGCTCGTCGCCCCCCACCTCGAGCGCCGCGGCGCCCAGGTCAAGCACCCCGTGCACGACTTCCTCTTCACCTACTACTCCCACCGGCCGGCCCAGCTGCGGCGCTGGCACCCGGGCTTCGGCGTGCGGCTGGCCGACGCCCCCGAGTACGACGGGCTCAAGGGCTACGCCGACGGCGCGGTCACGGCCGCCCACGTCGCCTCGCAGGAGCCGCTGCTGACCGCGCTGCGGCGGCTGCTGCGGGCCACCGCGGCCCGACCGGCCCACACGGGGTGCTTCGGGCTGCACGAGTGGGCGATGGTCTACCGCCTGGCCGAGGACGAGACCCGGCACGCCGACTGGCCGCTGCGCCTGGGCGGCGCCGGCACCGACGTCGTCGTCGAGTCGCACCGCGTCGCGTGCACGCACTTCGACGCCTTCCGCTTCTTCACCGCGCCCGCGCGCCCGCTCAACACCCTCTCCCCCGGCCGCGACGACCGCGCCGAGTTCGAGCAGCCGGGCTGCCTGCACGCCGGGATGGACCTCTACAAGCACGCCTTCCGGCTCTCCCCGATGATCGCCTCCGACCTCGTCGTCGACTGCTTCGAGATGGCCCGCGACATCCGCGTGCTCGACATGCGCGCGGCGCCGTACGACCTGGCCGACCTGGGTGTGGACCCCGTGCGCATCGAGACCGCCGCCGGCAAGGCGGAGTACGCCGCCGCCCAGCGGGCCTTCGCCGAGCGGGGCGCGCCGCTGCGGGCCCGGCTGGTCGAGGAGTGCGAGCGGCTGCTGGCGGTGCTCGCCCCCGTCGGTTGAGCCGCCTACGGTGAGCGGGTGGAGACGAGATACGTCGGCGAGGACTGGTACGGCGACGACCTGGCCGACGTGCGCCACGTCGGCGTGACGTTCGTCGACTGCGACCTCAGCGAGGTGACGACACGGGGTGCGGTCTTCGAGCAGTGCGAGTTCCGGGCCTGCCGGTTCAACGCCTCGACCCACGTGCACTCGGCCTTCGTGGCCTGCACCTTCGACGGGGTCAACCTCTTCGACACGACCTTCGAGGGCTGCAAGCTGACGGGTTCGGTCTTCCGGCGCTGCACCACGCGCCCGATGAAGGTCGTCGACGGTGTGTGGCACGGCGTGACCGCCCGCGGCGCCGACCTCAGCCGCCTCGACCTCGCCGGCTGCGACCTGCGCGAGGCCGACCTGTCGACGGCCAGGCTCGCCGGGTCGGTGCTGCGCGGCGCCCGGCTCGACGGCGCCCTGCTCCGCGAGACCGATCTGACCGGCGCCGACCTGCGTGGCGCGACCCTCGGCGGGGCCGACCTGACCGGCGCCGTCCTCCGCGGGGCCCGGATCGACCTGGCCGGTGCGGTCGCGCTGGCCGAGCAGACCGGCGCGGTCGTCGACGTCGAGGGGTGACGGGGCCGGTACTGACCCGCGGACCCGTGCCCGGACGGGAGCCGGGGCTCGGCATACTGGCGTCCATGACCACGACGTCCTTCGACCAGCTGGCCAGCGCGATCCTCGACGGCAAGCCGGCGACAGAGGACGACGCCCTCGCCGTGCTCCGGGCCCACGACGACGAGCTGCTCGACGTGGTGGCGGCGGCCGGGCGGCTGCGACGCCACTTCTTCGGCAACACCGTCAAGGTCAACTACCTGGTCAACCTCAAGTCGGGTCTGTGCCCCGAGAACTGCAACTACTGCTCGCAGTCGCTCGGCTCGCAGGCCGACATCCTGAAGTACAAGTGGCTGCAGACCGACGAGGCGCTCGAGGCGGCCGCGGCCGGCCTCAAGGGCGGCGCGACCCGCGTGTGCATGGTCTCCAGCGGCCGCGGCCCGACCAACAAGGACATCGACCGGGTCACCGACATGGTCGGCGCGATCAAGGCCGAGCACCCCCAGGTCGAGGTCTGCGCCTGCCTGGGCCTGCTGAAGGACGGTCAGGCCGAGCGGCTGCGCGACGCCGGGGTCGACGCCTACAACCACAACATCAACACCGCCGAGTCCCACCACGACACGATCGTGCAGACCCACACCTACGCCGACCGCGTCGACACCGTCGGCAAGGTCAAGTCGGCCGGCATGTCGCCGTGCAGCGGCCTGATCGCCGGTCTCGGCGAGAGCGACGAGCAGCTGGTCGAGGCCCTCTTCGCGCTGCGCGAGCTCGAGTCCGACTCGATCCCGGTCAACTTCCTGATGCCCTTCGACGGCACCCCCTACGAGAACACCTGGGAGCTCGACCCCACCCGGTGCGTCAAGATCCTCGCGATGGCGCGGTTCGTGTGCCCCGACCGCGAGGTGCGCATCGCCGGTGGTCGCGAGATGCACCTGCGCTCGCTGCAGGGCCTCGCGCTCCACGTCGCCAACTCGATCTTCCTCGGTGACTACCTCACCTCCGAGGGACAGGCGGCCGAGGCCGACCTCGAGCTGATCCGCGACAACGGGTTCGTCGTGCTCGGCTCCGACGACGACACGACCACGGTGACCGTCGAGTCGCGCGACCCGGCCAAGCGCCGCCGCGGCGCCGGCACGACGCTCGCCCCCAACGCCTGACCTGCCTGTGGAGCCCACCCCCACCGACGCCCACGGTCAGCCCGGCCGGCTGCTCGCCTACGACCGCGAGCACGTCTGGCACCCCTACACCTCGATGACCGACCCGACCCCGGTGCAGCTGGTCACCGGGGCCAGCGGCTGCCGGCTGCGCCTCGACGACGGCACCGAGCTGGTCGACGGGATGTCGTCGTGGTGGGCCGCCATCCACGGCTACGGCCGCGCCGAGCTCGACGCGGCGGTCCGCTCCGTCGACCTCGCGCACGTGATGTTCGGCGGGCTCACCAACGCGCCCGCCGTACGCCTGGCCGAACGGCTGGTGTCGTTGGCACCGGCCGGGCTCGAGCGGGTCTTCCTCGCCGACTCCGGCTCGGTCTCGGTCGAGGTCGCCCTCAAGATGGCGCTGCAGTGGCAGCGCGGACGCGGCCGCCCCGAGCGCACCCGCATGCTGACCGTGCGCGGCGGCTACCACGGCGACACCTTCGGCGCGATGAGCGTGTGCGACCCCGACGGCGGCATGCACTCGATGTGGGCGGGCGTGCTGCCCGAGCAGCTCTTCGCGCCGCGCCCACCCGCCCCCGGCGGCGACGTCGACGACTGGTCGGCGCTGTTCCGGGCGCTGGCCGCAGCGCACCGCGACGAGGTCGCGGCGATCATCGTCGAGCCGGTGCTGCAGGGTGCCGGCGGCATGTGGGTCTACGACCCCGCCTGCCTGCGGGTGATGCGCGAGGTCGCCGACGAGCACGGGTTCCTGCTGGTGCTCGACGAGATCGCGACGGGCTTCGGGCGCACCGGTGCGCTGTGGGCCGCCGACCACGCCGGGGTGACCGCCGACGTGATGTGCGTCGGCAAGGCGCTCTCGGGGGGCTACCTGACCCTCGCCGCGACCCTGTGCACCGACGAGGTCGCCGCCGGCATCTCGGCCTCCGACTCCGGGGTGCTGATGCACGGTCCGACCTTCATGGGCAACGCCCTGGCGTGCACGGTCGCGCTCGCCTCCCTCGACCTGCTCGTCGCCGACGACTGGGCCGCCCAGGTCGCGAGGGTCAACGCGCGGCTGGTCTCCGGGCTCGCCGGGCTGCCCGGCTCCCGCACGCTGGGCGCGGTCGGCGTCGTCCAGCTCGACCACCCGGTCGACGTGGTCAAGGCCACCGACGCCGCCGCTGAGGAGGGCGTGTGGTTGCGCCCCTTCCGCGACCTGATCTACACCATGCCGCCCTACGTCGCGACCGACGCCGAGGTCGACCAGATCTGTCGCGCCGTCGCGCGGGCCGCGGAGGTGGCCTAGATGACCACCCCGACGACGTGGGACGACTGGCTCGCCGCGCAGGCCGCCGAGCGCGAGGCCTCCGACCTCACGAGGGTGCTGCGTCCTCGCGCCGCAGACGACCCGACGATCGACCTGGCCGGCAACGACTACCTCGGCCTGGCCCGCGACCCGCGGGTGGTCGCCGGGGCGGTCGAGGCTGCGCAGCGGTGGGGTGGCGGCGCGGGTGCCTCACGACTGGTGACCGGGTCGCTCGACCTGCACACCGACCTCGAGCGAGAGCTGGCCGACTACCTCGGACAGCCCGCCGCGCTGACCTTCTCGACGGGCTACCACGCCAACCTCGGCGTCGTCGCGGCTCTCGCCGACCGTGACACCCTGGTCGTCTCCGACGCCCACGTGCACGCCTCGCTCATCGATGCGGTCCGGCTCTCACGGGCCGAGGTCGAGGTCGTGCCCCACGACGACGTCGACGCCGTCCGCCGGGTGCTCGCGACAGCCGGAGGCCGACGCGCGATGGTGCTGGTCGAGTCGGTCTACTCCGTGCTCGGTGACGCCGCCTCGTTGGTCGCACTGGCCGAGGTGTGCGGACAGAGCGGTGCTCTCCTGGTCGTCGACGAAGCGCACGGGCTCGGCGTCCACGGCCCCGGGCTGGTCGCGACCACCGGCCTCGCCGGCCTCCCCCACGTGCTCGTCACCGCGACGTTGTCCAAGGCGCTGGGCTCGCAGGGCGGGGCAGTGCTCGGGTCGCAGGCGGTGGTCGACCACCTGGTCAACCGTGCCCGGCCCTTCATCTTCGACACCGGTCTCGCCCCGGCCGCCGCCGGCGCCGCGCTCGCCGCACTGCGGGTGCTCCGCTCCTCCCCCGACCTGCCCCGGCTGGTGCAGCGGCGCATCCTCGACCTGGCGGCGTCGTTGGGGGTCGAGCCGTCGGTCGGAGCGGTGCTCTCGGTGCCGATGCCGTCGGCGTCGGTCGCCGTCGCGGCCCAGGCGTCCGCGCTCGCGCAGGGTGTGCGCGTCGGGTGCTTCCGACCGCCGTCGGTGCCCGACGGCGTCTCGCGACTGCGGGTCACGGTCAACGCCGGCCTCTCCGAGGTCGAGTGGGACCGCGCCGTCGGCGTGCTGGTCTCGGTGGTCAAGGAGCACTGCCCGTGACGCGCGTCGTCGTCGTCACCGGCACGTCGACCGACATCGGCAAGACGATGGTGACCGCCGCCCTGGCCGCGACCACATCTGGTCGGGTGCTGGTCGTCAAGCCCGTGCAGACCGGCGTCATGACCGGCGACCCCGGCGACGCCGACGTCGTCGAGAGGCTGACCGGGGTCGACGTCACGACGTTCACCGTGCTCGACGAGCCCCTCGCGCCCGACACCGCCGCCCGGCGGGCCGGCGTCGCGATCCCGACGGTGGCCGAGCACGCCGCTCATGTGCGCGAGGTGGCGGCGGGCTACGACGTCGTGGTCGTCGAGGGCGCCGGTGGCCTGCTGGTGCGCCTCGACACCGACGGCGGCACCCTGCTCGACCTCGCCGCCGACCTGAGCGACACCCACCCCGTCGAGGTGGTCGTCGTCTGCTCGGCGGGTCTCGGCACCCTCAACCACGCCGAGCTGACCGTCGGCGCACTCCGCGCCCGGGGGCTGGAGCCCGCCGGGCTCGTGATCGGCTCGTGGCCGCCCGACCCCGGTCTCGCCGAGCAGTGCAACCGCGACGAGCTGCCCCGCGTCACCGACGTACCGCTCCTGGGGGTGCTGCCGGCAGGGTGCGGGGGTCTCGACCCCGAGCGGTTCCGCGCGGCGGCAGCAGGCTGGTGGCTGTCCCGCCCCTGACCGTGGAGCCTGGCGCGTCAGAAGGCGGCGGGGAAGCGTGTCGACCCGGCGACGACCACGAAGCCCACAGCGACGGCGATCGCGGCCGCGAGCAGCAGCTCGCGACCCACGTGTCGCCGGGGCTCGGTCAGCAGCAGGACGAGCCCCACCGACGCCAGCCCGCCGATCAGCAGCAGGAAGAGCACCGGCGCACCCAGCACACCGACGACCCCGCCCAGCACGACGCCGGACACGACCGCTCGACGTACGACGACCGGGCGGTCGGCACGCGGCAGGCCCACCACCTGCACCGGGCCCCCGGTCGCCAGCTGGTCGGGAGCAAGGACGCGGAGCAGCAACGTCGAGGTGGCCTGGTCGGTGACCACCACGACGTCTCGGAAGCGGTCGTCCAGGGCGTGGGAACGCACCAGCGCGTCGAGCTGGTGGCCGCGGTCGGCGGCCGGGAAGCGGGCCGACGCCAACGACAGCTCGACCCGGGGCTCGGCCCCCAGGGTGCGCACCACCCTCGCCGCCTCGGGCGTGGGGGCCGTGAGGACCACGGGGTCGCGACCCAGCCCGTCACGGACGCGCACCAGCTCGTCCTCGCCCACCCCGTCGCTGACCACGAGGATGCGTTGCAGACCGGGCACGTCGTGACGATAGTCCGACCGCCGGGGGCCGCGCCTCACACCAGGGGCTGGTTGAGGAACCACCGGTGGCCGAAGGGGTCGACGAACACCGCGACCCGACCCGCCGGCGGGCTGTCCTCGGGACCGCGCACCATCGGGGTACCGGCGTCGACCACCCGGGCGGCCGCCGCGTCGACGTCGGCGACGGTGAGGTGCATCGTCACGCTGGCCCCGCGGTCGGGGGCGGGTGCGGCGACCCCGGCCGAGGCGAACTCGTCCGACATCATCCAGCGCGCGCCGGCGACGGACAGCTCGCAGTGGCCGACGCTGCCGTCGTCCATCACGACCGGGTCGTAGGTCACCTCGGCGCCCAGCGCGGCGGCGTACCACTCGATCGCGGCGCGGGAGTCGGTGACGCAGAGGTAGGGGGTGAGCTCGCTCATGGTGGTGAACCTACGCTGGTCACGTGACCGCGACCCTGGAGCCGATGACCGCCGGCGAGGTCTACTCCCTGGCCCTCGAGCCCCGGCGCCGCGCGCGGTGGGGTCGGGTCGTCGCCGGCGCGCTCGACCTGTGGTGCGCCACCACGGGCGGACGGTTCGAGCTGACCGGCGAGGGCGACGTCGTCGTACGCCGGCGCAGCGACGGGCACGCCGAGCTGCGGGTGCCGACGGGCGGGGCCGAGGCCGCGGCCGTGCTGCTCGACGTGGTGCGCGACCAGCTCGAGACGATGGCGCCCGACGAGTTCCGGGCGGCGTGGGGCCTGGCCTGACCCTCAGGCGCGATCGGGCCGCGTCACCAGACGTCGCCGTCGCGCCAGTCGCACGCGATCGGCGCGTCGAGGTCGAGCCCGGTGCCGCCGAGCACGTAGATCGCCCCGTCGTCGTCGGGGGTGGGCTCCAGCCCGTCGGGCGCGACCACCGAGGACGGCCCGCGCCACAGGTGCCACCCGCGGGCCTCGTAGAACGGGACGCCGGCGCTCGAGGCGCTGAGCGCGAGCACGTCGTAGCCGGGCGCGAGCCCCTCGAGCTCGGCCATCACCTGCGACCCGAGCCCCTGGCGGCAGTGCGCCGGGTCGACCGCGACCGCCTCGACGTAGCCGCAGCGCAGCGAGCGGCCCTCGACCAGCAACCGGCGCTGCACCAGCGCGCCGTGGGCGACCACGACGTCGTCGCGCCGCACGAGCACGTGCACGCCGCCGAGCGCGTGGGACCAGTCGTGGTCGGTGAAGTCCTCGAACGCGGTGTCCATCAGGTCACGGACCTGCGCGACGTCGTCGGGGCTGAGGTGGGCGGT
>CALRVO020000069.1:0-11481 GCA_943371595.1 Sphingomonas paucimobilis | reverse complement strand
GACCACGGCGACCCGTCGTGCATGGACGACGGGTCACCGCACCTGGGCACAAAAGGCCGACCGGCCCGCCCCGGGATGAACCTGGGGCGAGCCGGTCGAGGTGCTGCGGTGCTACGGGTGGGGCGAGGGACTCAGAAGTCCATGCCGCCCATGCCGCCCGAGGGGTCGCCGCCCATCGGGGCAGCCTTCTCGGGCTTGTCGGCGACGACGACCTCGGTGGTGAGGAAGAGCGCCGCGATGGAGGCGGCGTTCTGCAGCGCGGAGCGCGTCACCTTGGCGGGGTCGATGATGCCCTCGGCGATCATGTCGACGTACTCACCGGTCGCGGCGTTGAGGCCGTGACCCGGAGTGAGGTTGGCGACCTTCTCCGCCACGACGCCGCCCTCGAGGCCGGCGTTGATGGCGATCTGCTTGAGCGGGGCCGACGTGGCGACGCGCACGATGTTGACGCCCGTGGCCTCGTCACCGGTCAGGTCGAGCTTGTCGAACGCCGTGGCCGCGGCCTGGACGAGCGCCACGCCACCGCCGGCGACGATGCCCTCCTCGACGGCCGCCTTCGCGTTGCGAACGGCGTCCTCGATGCGGTGCTTGCGCTCCTTGAGCTCGACCTCGGTGGCCGCGCCGACCTTGATGACCGCGACGCCGCCGGCCAGCTTGGCCAGGCGCTCCTGCAGCTTCTCGCGGTCGTAGTCGGAGTCGGACTTCTCGATCTCGGCGCGGATCTGGTTGACCCGACCCTCGATCTGGCCCTGGTCGCCGGCACCCTCGACGATGGTGGTCTCGTCCTTGGTGATGACGACCTTGCGGGCCGAGCCCAGCAGGTCGATGGTGGCGGTCTCGAGCTTGAGGCCGACCTCCTCGGAGATGACCTGGCCGCCGGTCAGGATCGCGATGTCCTGCAGCATGGCCTTGCGACGGTCACCGAAGCCGGGGGCCTTGACGGCGACCGACTTGAAGGTGCCGCGGATCTTGTTGACGACCAGCGTGGACAGGGCCTCGCCGTCGACGTCCTCGGCCAGGATGAGCAGCGGCTTGCCGGACTGCATGACCTTCTCGAGCAGGGGCAGCAGGTCCTTGACGTTGCTGACCTTGGAGTTGGCGATGAGGATGTAGGGGTCCTCGAGCACGGTCTCCATGCGCTCGGGGTCGGTGACGAAGTAGGCCGAGATGTAGCCCTTGTCGAACCGCATGCCCTCGGTCAGCTCGAGGTCGATGCCGAAGGTGTTCGACTCCTCGACCGTGATCACGCCCTCCTTGCCGACCTTGTCCATCGCCTCGGCGATGGCGTCGCCGACGGTGGTGTCGCCACCGGCGGAGATGGTGGCGGTGGCCGCGATCTGCTCGCGGGTCTCGACCTCCTTGGCCATGGCCGACAGCTGCTCGGAGACGGCGGAGACGGCGGCCTCGATGCCGCGCTTGAGACCCATCGGGTTGGCGCCGGCGGCCACGTTGCGCAGGCCCTCGCGGACCATCGCCTGGGCCAGGACCGTGGCGGTCGTCGTACCGTCACCGGCGACGTCGTCGGTCTTCTTGGCGACCTCCTTGACCAGCTCGGCGCCGATCTTCTCGTAGGGGTCCTCGAGCTCGATCTCCTTGGCGATGGACACGCCGTCGTTGGTGATCGTGGGCGCGCCCCACTTCTTCTCGAGCACGACGTTGCGGCCCTTGGGGCCGAGGGTGACCTTGACGGCGTCGGCGAGCGTGTTCATGCCACGCTCGAGGCCGCGCCGGGCCTCCTCGTTGAAAGCAATCAGCTTGGACATAACTCCTGAGATCCTCACGATCAGAGTTCTGGGATACGGGGTGGTGGGCTGCCCGCGACGGACGACCCCGCTCTCCGGCGAACCTTTTCTCGCCGGGAGGGAGCCTCAGCTGGCACCGCTCCGGTTGTCACTCTCGTGCTGAGAGTGCCAGCCTCATGTTTAGCACTCGACCGGGGAGAGTGACAACCCGGGAGGGTTCACAGATGGACCGCGACCGCGTCGGCGAACCGCCCGGCGTTGCCGGGCAGCAGGTCGAGGTAGAGGCCCGGCTCGGTGACCTCGACCTCGCTGACCAGCAGCCGCCCGCCGGCGTCGCGCAGCAGGTCGACGCGGGCGTAGACGATCTCGGCACCGAGAACCTCGGAGGTGGCGGCGACGGTGTCGACGGCCAGCAGCGCCGCCTCGTGGTCGAGCCCGACGGCGCGCGAGGTGCCGCCGTACTGGCCGTGGACGCGCACGTCGTCGGGCGGGGCGACCTTGGTGACCTGGCTGACGGGGTGGCCGCCGAGGACGAACACCGACTCCTCACCCTGCCGCTGCACCGACTCCAGGAGCGGCTGGACCACCCACGGACCGGCGTCGACGGGGAGCGGACCCTCGGCGTCGCGGACGACGACCAGGCCGCGCCCCCCGGCGCCCACGCGGGGCTTGACCACCGAGGGGCCGAACCGCCCGATCGCGGCACGCAGCTCGACGGTGGTGGCCGCCAGGACGGTCGGCACCGTGGGGACGTCGCCGCGGGCGGCGAGGTCGGTGAGGTAGCGCTTGTCGGTGTTCCAGCGGAACACCTCGGCGCCGTGGAGCAGCCGCGGCCCGAGTCCGTCGGCCCACCCCAGGAAGTCGTGGAGCCGGGTCTCGTAGTCCCAGGTGGAGCGCACGCAGACGAGTCGGGCCTCGGACCACTCGACGAACGGGTCGTCCCAGACCGCCCACCTGCTGCTGATGCCGCGGTCGGCGAAGGCGCGGTCGAGGGCCTCGTGCCCCGGCTCGCCGTCCGGGAGGTCCGCCGAGGTGGCCAGCAGCACCTCGGTCACGAGCGGCTCGCGCGCCGCCTGATCCGGGACGGGACCGCGACGACCGCCCGACCGGCCCTCCAGGTGGCGCTCTGCCGCATGCGCGCGACCTCGGCCTCGGCGCGCTCGGCCCGCGCCCGGGCGGAGGCGGCGCGCTTCTCGGCGGCGTCGGCGCGGCGCTCGGCGGCCGCGGCCCTCTTCTCGGCCTCGCGCAGGTCGCGGGTCAGGACCCGGTGGAGCTGGCGGGTCGACCGGACGGCGAACTTGCGCTCGTCGGCGAGGGTGCGCTCGAGGCGCTTGATCTTGAGCTGGGGGCTCTCCTCGAAGTCGGCCGCGCGGGCCGAGCCCAGGTCGGGCCTGGGGGTCACGACTTCCTCCAGTAGACCCCGGCCCAGTCGATCTCGTGCAGCTCGTCGGTGATGCCCCGGGCCTCGCGGAAGTCGTGGATCGCCTGGGCGCACCCCTTGACCGCGCCGTAGTCGTCGACGACGACGTAGCCGCCGACGGCGACCTTGTCGTAGAGCGGCTCGAGGGCGTCGATGGTCGAGGCGTACATGTCGCCGTCGAGGCGCAGCACGCTGATCTGCTCGATCGGGGCCGGTGCCAGGGTCTCGTTGAACCACCCGACCAGGAACTCGACCTGCTCGTCGAGCAGGTCGTAGCGGCGGAAGTTGTCCTGCACCTTCTCGACCGAGACCGCGAGCTCGATCTTGGTGTGGTGCTGGTCGCCGGCGTCGGCCTCGAACCGGCCGTCCGGCGGCGGGAGGCCCTCGAAGGAGTCGGCGACCCAGACCTTGCGGTCGGTGATGCCGTAGGCCTTGAAGACGGCCCGGGCGAAGATGCACGTGCCGCCGCGCCAGGCACCGGTCTCGATGAAGT
Organism: Sphingomonas paucimobilis; assembly: GCA_943371595.1. Lineage (GTDB taxonomy): Bacteria > Actinomycetota > Actinomycetes > Propionibacteriales > Nocardioidaceae > Nocardioides. Next base: position 7,826 of record CALRVO020000069.1, on the reverse strand, counting down.
CGCCCGGGACGCCGTCGGCGATGACGCTCTCGAGGCACTCGCGCACGTTGCGCAGGCGCTTCATGCCGATCATCGTCTCGGCGTCGGCGGGCCAGTCCTTGCCGACCTCGCGCCGCTCGGCGTCGAACTCCCCCGCCTCGACGACCCGGATGTCGCGGTCACGGGTGGCGATGCGGACCAGGTTCCACAGGTAGCCCTCGTAGGAACGGGGCTCGAAGCGCACGGTGACGTTGCGACCCTCGAACCCGTAGCGCGTGAGCATCTTGGCCATCAGGTCGAGGTAGAGGCCGGCACCGGGGTCGTCGAGGGGAGATGTCGCAGGCGGTGTCGCTGGGGTCGTCACGGGCGGTGAGCCTAACCGACGCGTGGCTCCTCGCCCGGAAGCGCGTGACCGAACGGCACCCCGTCGTGCAGGCCGAGCGCGGTGAGCACCGACGGCAGCAGGGCGGCCGCCGTACGCCGGTAGCCCAGGGCGCTGGGGTGGAAGCGGTCGAGGCTGAACATCTCGTCGGGGTTGGTGATGAAGAACGGCCCGACGACGCGGGCCAGGGACACCGCGTGCCCGCCGGCCCGCACGGTCGCAGCGGCCTGGGCGGCGGCGAGCTGGCGTGACGCCCGGGCGCCGAGGGAGCGCAGCGGCTGCGGCACCGGGCGCAGGGCACCGAGGTCAGGGCAGGTGCCCACGACCACCTCGGCCCCTCGGGCCCGCAGCGCGCGGACGGCGGCCTCGAGGTCGGCGGCGGCCTCCGCGACCGGGACCCGGTGGGTGACGTCGTTGCCCCCGACGACGACCACGGCGACGGCGGGCCGGTAGCCGGGCGGCAGCGCGTCGAGCTGGGCGGCGAGCATCGAGCTCTCCGAGCCGACGACCGCTGCGGTGCGCAGCCGGACCGCGCGACCCGTCTGCTTGGCCAGGCCCTTGGCGAGCCGACCGCCGAGGGTGTCCTTGCGCCGCTCGGCGCCCAGCCCGGCGGCGATCGAGTCGCCGACGAGCAGCAGGTCGAGCGGGTCGCCGTACGCCGCCCTCCACACCCGGTCGGCGTCGGGAGGCGTCTCGCCGAGGGGCTTGCCGATCAGGCGGCGTGCGGTGGCGGCCTGGCGGTGGAGCAGCTCGCGGGCGCCGTAGGAGCTGAGGGCGGCGCCTGCGACGACGGTCGCCAGGACGGTGGCGGCGACACGTCTGCGGTCCATCGGACCCAGTTCACCCCAGGTCGGTGAACGGGAGGTGTCGATCTGCGTGGTGTCCGCGCGTCATCTCGATGACCACCACCCACCACGACCGGGATCGCGAGAGGATCACCGCATGTCCACCACCTACGTCGTCCTGCTGCAGGGCAACGAGAACACCTGGGCGGACCTGTCCGCCGACGAGCAGGCCGAGGTCTTCGGCAAGCACCAGGCCTTCGCGGCCGCGCTCGCCGAGCGCGGCCACACGATGACCGGAGGCGCCGAGCTCGCGCACTCCCGCGAGACCACCCAGGTCCGCCTGGTCGACGGTGAGCTCGTGGTCACCGAGGGCCCCTACACCGAGTCCGTCGAGCAGGTCGGCGGCTACTACGTCGTCGAGACCGACGACCTGGCCGACCTGGTCCAGTGCGTCCGGATCATCTCGGAGGAGCACGGCGCGATCGAGATCCGGCCCACGACGGGCAACGAGGTGTGACACGTCCCCGGTGCTGACCACCGAGCTCGAGACGGCCCTGCGCGAGGAGTGGGGTCGGCTGCTGGCGCTGCTCGTGGCGCGGTTCCGGCGTCTCGACCTGGCCGAGGACGGGCTGGCCGACGCGTTCGAGTCGGCGGCGCGGCGCTGGCCGGTCGACGGCGTACCGACCAACCCGGCGGCCTGGCTGCTGACCGCGGCCCGGCGCCGCGTCCTCGACCGGCTGCGCGCCGAGGCCGTGGCCGCCAGGACCCTGCCCGTGCTGGTCGTCGAGGCCGACCTGACCGAGGAGGCGAGACGCGTGATGGCAGACGGCACGACGTCTCGCGAGGTCGGGGCCGCCGACGAGCGGCTGCGGCTGGTGCTGCTCTGCGCCCACCCGTCGCTGGCCCCCGAGGCCGCGGCCGCGCTGACGCTCCGGCTGGTGCTGGGGGTGCCGACCGGCGACATCGCCCGACTGTTCCTGGTGCCGGTGCCGACGATGGCGGCGCGGCTGACTCGGGCCCGCAAGCGCCTCGCGGAGGAGTCGTTCGCCGTCCCCACCGGGGTCGAGCTGGTCGAGCGGCTCGAGTCGGTGGCCAGCATCGCCTACCTGGCCTTCACCGCCGGCTACGCGCCCGGCTCGGGCGACGACGTCGTCCGCGCCGCCGAGGCCGGTGAGGCGCTGCGGCTGGTGCGGGTGCTGCGCGAGGTCGCACCGCCCGAGCTCCTGGGCGACCTGCGGGCCGACCTCGACGCACTGCTGGCCCTGATGCTGCTGCAGCACTCGCGCCGCGACGCGCGCGTGAACGAAGGCAGGCTGGTGCTGCTGCCCGACCAGGACCGCTCGCGATGGCGCGCCGACGAGATCGGCGAGGCGCTCGAGCTGCTGACCCCGCTGGCCGCGAGCGCCCCGTCGACGCCCTACCTCCTGCAGGCGCTGATCGCCGCCGAGCACGCCGTCGCCCCCACGGCGGCCGACACCGACTGGCCACGGATCGCCGGGTGGTACGCCGAGCTCGAGCAGCTCACGGGCTCCCCCGTCGTGCGCCTCAACCGCGCGGTCGCGGTCGCCGAGGCCGACGGCCCCGAGGCCGGGCTCCGGCTGCTCGACGGCCTGGACCTGCCCGGGCACCGCCTTCCCGGCGCGCGCGCCGAGCTGCTGGTGCGTGCCGGCCGTCCGGCCGAGGCGCTGGCGTCGTACGACGAGGCGGTCGCGGCCGCGCACAACGGTCCGGAGCGCCTCCACCTCGAGTCCAGGCGCGCCCGCGTCGAAGCAACCCGGTGTCGTTGATCACGTACGCTGTCGGCGACTCGCCCTCCCCCCGAAGTAGGTACACGCCCCATGCAGCTCTCTCCCCGTACGTTCCTGCCCCGCCCGCACAGGGCCCTGGCCCTGGCCGGAGCCGGCGCCCTCGTGGTCCTCGCGGGCTCCCCCGGCGTCGCGGCGGCACCTGTCTCCCAGGCCGACGCGACCGCCCTGACGCTCACCGTGCTCAGCACCCCCACCGACAGCGGCACGGTCAAGGCCACCAACGACGGCGACCGCGAGACCGTCACCGGCACCCGCGACCCGCTGATCACCGCCCTCGGCAACCAGCCCTTCATCAACGCCGGCACCCTCTCCCAGGACGCGACGGCCACCGTGGTCAACCGCGCCGGGCGCTCGGCGGCCTGCGCCGGCCTCGCCGGTGACGGCGCCACGCTGGTCGCGGTCGACGAGGGTTTCTGCCTGACGCCCGGCCAGAACGCCACGATCAACGCGGGCAACCTGCAGCTCCAGGACGTCACCATCGTCCAGTCCGACCTGCTGGCCGGCCTCGACCAGGCGCTGCAGACGGCGCTGCAGCCGCTGCTCAACGCGATCGTGCCCGCCGTCCAGGGTGGCGTGCAGGACGTGCTCACCGCCATCGGTGACCCGACCGTCGCGCTCGACCTCGGCGCGATCCAGAGCCAGTGCACCGCGACCGTCAACGGCGCCCAGGGCGACAGCCAGGTCACCGACGCCTCGCTCTTCGTGCAGCTCCCGTCGATCGGTCGGGTCGACCTGGTGCAGCTGCCGACCAACGCGCCGCCCAACACCAAGGTCCTCACCGACCTCGACGTCGTCCTCACCGCGATCAGCAACGCGGTCGAGACCGAGCTCACCACCGCCCTGACCGGCGTGCTCGCCCCGCTCGGCGTCCTGGTCAACGACGCTGTCGAGGCCCTCAACGCCAACGTCGTGGCCCAGCTGGCCGACCAGCTCGGCCCGCTCGAGGACAACATCCTCGACGCCACGCTCAACAAGCAGACCCGCGGCAACAAGTCGATCGAGGTCACCGCCCTCGACCTGCGCCTGCTGCCCGCCGCCGCCGACTTCGGCGTCGACCTGCTCAACGTCGAGATCGGGCGTTCCTCGTGCGGCCCCAACAGCCGGGTCGGTGCCCCGACCGAGCCGCCCACCCCGACCGAGCCGCCCACGACGCCCGGCACGCCCGTCGGCACCCCGGCGGTCCCGACCTCGGTGCCCGCCGGCGAGCTCGGTGCCGACCTGCGGTCGACCTCCGACGGCTCGATCAACGGCCAGATCGCCACGGGCGCCATCGTGGTGCTGACGCTGCTCACGGCCGCGGGTGGGGTCTACACCTTCCGCCGCGTCCTCGGGAGCTGACCTGACCACCAGCGAGGACATCGTCGACGCCGTCGGTGACCAGGGGCAGCGCCCCGGTCACCGGCGGCGTCGCCGCGTACTGCTCGTCGTCGTCCCGGCGGTCGTGACCGTGCTGGTGTTCGTCGGCGGGCTGCTGACCGGCCAGCGGCTCGACGACGAGCCCGGGGCGGCGACCGAGCCCGCCGCCCCCGCCGAGACGGTGACGGTCACCGCGACCCCGGACCCCGCGCCCGCGGTCGCGCCCGTGCGGCCCTCCACGCCGACCCGCCTGATCATCCCGTCGCTCGACATCAAGGCGGGCGTCGTGCGCATCAACCTCGGCTCCGACGCCGTGCTCGAGCCCCCCGCCGACCCCGACCTCGTCGGCTGGTGGACCGGCAGCGCCGAGCCCGGCGACCAGGTGGGCCGTGTGGTGCTCACAGGTCACACCGTGAGCAAGGGCGACGGCGCCCTCGACCGGCTGCCCGAGCTCAAGTCCGGCAAGATCGTGCTGGTCACCGAGACCGGACGCCACCGCTACCGCGTCACCGACAACCTGGTCGTCGACTACGCCGACGTCGCCGAGAACGCGCAGAACATCTTCGGCCAGACCGAGGAGTCACCCGCCGGCGCCCGCCTGATCCTGGTGACCTGCACCAACTTCAACGGCCGCTTCTACGAGAGCAACGACATCATCGTCGCCGAGCCGGTCGCGGCCCGACGCTGAGACCACCGCCGTACGCTGTCGCGGGCTGACAGGATGCCCGGCATGACAGGACGGTTCGAGGGCAAGCGCGCACTGGTCACCGGGGCGGCGGGCGGCATCGGCCGCTCGACCGTCGAGCTGCTCGTCGCGGAAGGTGCCGCCGTGGTCGGCGTCGACCTGACCGCCGGCGACGACGTCCTGGCCTGCGACGTCAGCGACCCGGCGTCGGTGACCGGTGCCGTGGCCGCGACCGTCGAGCGCCTCGGCGGCCTCGACGTGCTGGTCAACGTCGCCGGTGTCGACCGGTTCCGCCGCTTCGAGGACCTCGACCTCGCGACCTGGCAGCTCCACCTCGGCGTCAACCTCACCGGGCCCATGCTGATGAGCCACGCCGCACTCCCCCACCTGCGCGCCAGCCGAGGCAACATCGTCACCATCGCCTCGATCGCCGGGCTCCGCGCCCAGCCCTACCAGGCGGCGTACTGCGCCTCGAAGGCCGGCGTGATCGCGCTGATGAAGTCGTTGGCGCTAGAGCTCGCGGCCGACGGCATCCGGGTCAACACGATCTGCCCCGGTGGCGTCCAGACCGACCTGCCGACGCAGGCCGCCGCCGAGCACGCCGACTCCACGCTCGACTGGGACCTGCTGATGGAGACCGCCGGCGCCCGCTGGGGGTTCATGCCTCCCCGCGACATCGCCGACGCCGTGGCCTACCTGGCCTCCGACGCGGCCGCCTCGGTCACCGGAGCAGTGCTCTCGGTCGACAGGGGCACTGCCTGCTGACGTCGGACGCGGCTGGGTGTCTGGACCGCACGTCGGTCGAGGAGGTCGCCCGCGACCGTCACGAGACCAACGACCGCAGCTGAGGGGCAGAGTCGACCCGCTCCTGCGGTCAAGAGGTCTCGTGACGGTTGCTAGCGCAACCTCCTCGACCACCGTGTGGTGGCCGGCGGCGCGGACCTATCCGCCCGCGACGGCGGGGATGACGGAGACCTGGGTGCCGTCGGGGGTCGGGGTGGCGAGGTCGTCGAGGAAGCGCACGTCGTCGTTGCCGACGTAGACGTTGACGAAGCGGCGCAGCTTGCCGTCGTCGTCGAGGATCCGGCTGCGGATCCCGGCGTACGACGACTCGAGGCTGTCGAGCACCTCGGCGAGGGTCGTGCCCTCGGCGGTGACCTCGGACGCGCCGTCGGTGTAGGTGCGCAGGATGGTCGGGACGCGGACGGAGACGCTCATGGGGTTCCTCTGGTGGTGGCTCAGGCGCCCAGGCCGGTGGCCTGGAAGGCGGCGTACGACGGCTCGATGGTGGCGGCGGCCGAGACCCGGTCGGCGATGGAGTCGAGGGTCTTGAGGCCGTGGCCGGTGTTGATGACGACGGTCTCGAGGCTGGTGTCGAGCTGGCCGGTCTCGACGAGCTTCTTGAGCACACCCACGGTGGTGCCGCCGGCGGTCTCGGTGAAGATGCCCTCGGTGCGCGCCAGCAGCACGATGCCGTCGGCGACCTCGTCGTCGGTGATGTCCTCGACGGCGCCACCGGTCTCGCGGCAGATGTCGAGCACGTAGATGCCGTCGGCGGGGTTGCCGATGGCCAGGCTCTTGGCGATCGTGTCGGGCTTGACCGGTCGGATGGCGTCGACCCCGGCCTTGTAGGCGACCGACACCGGCGAGCAGCCCGTGGCCTGGGCGCCGAAGATCTTCACCGGCTTGTCCTCGACCAGGCCGAGCTTGACCAGCTCCTGGAAGGCCTTGTGCACCTTGGTCAGCTGGGAGCCGGAGGCGACCGGGATCACGACCTGGTCGGGCAGCCGCCAGCCGAGCTGCTCGGCGATCTCGTAGCCCAGCGTCTTGGAGCCCTCGGCGTAGTAGGGACGGACGTTGACGTTGACGAACGCCCACCCGTCCTCCTCGCCGGCGATCTCGGAGGCGAGCTTGTTGACGTCGTCGTAGTTGCCGTTGACCGCCACCAACGAGTCGGTGAAGATCGCCGAGTTGAGCTGCTTGGGCCGCTCGAGGTTGCTCGGGATGAACACGACGGTCTTGATGCCGGCGCGGGCACCGGCCGCCGCGACCGCGTTGGCCAGGTTGCCGGTCGAGGGGCAGGCGAAGACCTTGGCGTCGAGCTCGACCGCGGCGCTCAGGGCGCACGCGACGACGCGGTCCTTGAAGGAGTTGGTCGGGTTGGTCGAGTCGTCCTTGACCCACAGCCGGTCGATGCCGAGCTCGCGAGCGAGGTTGCGGGCCTCGAGCAGCCGGGTGAAGCCGGGCTCGGTGTTGGGGCTGGTCTCGATGTCGTCGGGCACCGGCAGCAGCGCCTTGTAGCGCCAGATGTTGCGGGGGCCGGCCTCGATCTCCTCACGGGTCACCGTCGGGAAGGAGTAGGCCACCTCGAGCGGGCCGAAGCACTCCGGACACGCGTAGAAGGGGCCGAGCGTCACCTCGTGGCGGCACTCGCGACACGCGAGGTGCGTGGCGTTGCCGAACGCGCCCTCACGGGGCTGGTGCTGGGCCGGCTGGGCGTGGACCTCGGACCCGGTCGCCGTGTCGTCGGTGGCGGTGGTCTCGTCCGTGACGGTGCTCATGCGTCCTCCTTCTCATCTTCCCCGGGGCGACCGTCGCACCCGGGCGGAATTAGCACCGTTTCCACTTCTCCGTCCGGATCTTCCGGAGGCGGGGGTCGAGTGGCGGTTGCCGGGACTTCACTGGGCCGTTCCCTCAGTCCCTCTTGATGAGCTGTCACCCACAGTACGTCGTCTCGTCTCACGATGCGTCACCAGGTCCCGCCATGTGGACGGTGGTCCAGTCCGTTCACCCGTACGTCGACCTGTCGCAGGGCCACGGTCACCGGGCCA
>CALRVO020000068.1:0-11539 GCA_943371595.1 Sphingomonas paucimobilis | reverse complement strand
GGCGCCGACCTGGTCGTGGCCAACGACCCCGACGCCGACCGGTGCGCGGCCGCCGTGCCCGGGCCCCACGGCTGGCGGATGCTGCGCGGCGACGAGGTGGGTGCCCTGCTGGCCCACCACCTCCTGGCCCAGGGCCGCACCGGCACCTACGCGACGTCGATCGTCTCGTCGTCGCTGCTGGCCAAGCAGGCGGCCGCGGCCGGGCAGCCCCACGAGGAGACGCTGACCGGCTTCAAGTGGATCGGCCGGGTGCCGGGTCTCGCGTTCGGCTACGAGGAGGCGCTCGGCTACTGCGTCGACCCCGACCACGTGCGCGACAAGGACGGGGTCTCGGCCCTGCTCCTGCTGTGCGAGCTCGCCGCGCAGCTCAAGGCCGAGGGCCGTGGCCTGGTCGACCTCCTCGACGACATCGCCCGTGAGCACGGCCTGCACGCCACCGACCAGGTCTCAGTGCGCGTCGACGACCTCGCGCAGATCCCGGCGGCGATGGCCCGCTTGCGCGCGCAGCCGCCCACCGCCCTGGGTGGCCTGGCCGTGCTGGGCGTCGACGACCTCGACCAGGGCTCTGCGACGCTCCCCCCCACCGACGGCCTGCGCTACCACCTCGCCGACGGCGCCCGGGTGATCGTGCGGCCCAGCGGCACCGAGCCCAAGGTCAAGTGCTACCTCGAGGTCGTCGTACCCGTCGAGGCCGGCGCCGCCGACGGGGTCGAGGCCGCGCGCATCAGCGCCGCGGGTCGCCTCGACGCCCTCGGCGCCGACATCCGCGCGGCCGCGGGGATCTGAGCGACGACCCGGGCCCGAGACCGGCCCGAGGTCCCCGAGGTCAGAGCACGATCGCGACGAGCAGCGCCCCGACCGAGAGGACCAGCAGGGCGATCTCGGGTACGGCGAGCGCGCGGACGACCGGGTCGGCCTGGTCGGGGGTGATGCCCTGCCGCTCGCGCGTGGTGCGGGCGCGCTCGCGGATGCGTTGCTCGACGAACAGCGCGAACGCCTGGTCGGCCAGGGTCTGGTCGGCCACGGCGGCCCCGCTCCCGTCACCTCCCGCGCTGCCGTTGCTCGTGCCGAGGAGGTCGTCCTTCCTCAGCTGACGGCGCGGCCGCCCGACGGCCGGCGAGGTGTAACGCTTCTCACCCGCCCGCACCGCCAGGACGTGGCGCACCACGACCTCCTCGACCGCGGCCAGCGGGATGCGCACCGTGTCGACCATGTTGCGCATCACGAGCACGTCGTCCTCGATCGCGACCCGCGGGCGCAGCAGCGCGACCCACGAGACCGCGGCGAACAGCAGACCCAGTGCCGCCACCGTCCACGACCCGCCCTCGGTGACCACCGCGACCGCGAGGACGAGACCGATCACCAGCCCGAGCGTGCCCAGGACCCGCCCGCTCGTCGGCGGGAACCTCTCGTCCGAGTTGTTGCCGTCCATGCCGCCAACCCTATGCTGGCCCGATGCCCATGACCGCCACGGACTACTCCGACGTCACCCGGTCCGAGGCCTCGCTCCGGCGCTTCCTCCACGGACTGCCGGGCGTCGACCAGGTCGGCGCCGAGGCCCGCGCCGCGTCCCTCGGGACCCGCTCCATCAAGACGACCGCCAAGGCCCAGGCCCTCGACCTGGCCATTCGGATGGTCGACCTCACCACCCTCGAGGGCCAGGACACCCACGGCAAGGTGCGGGCACTGGCCTCCAAGGCGATGCGCCCCGACCCCGCCGACCCGACCTGCCCCCAGGTGGCGGCGGTGTGCGTCTACCCCGACATGGTCGCCACGGCCAAGCAGACCCTCGGCGCCTCCGGCGTCCACGTGGCCGCGGTGGCCACGGCGTTCCCGAGCGGGCGCGCCGCGCTCGACATCAAGCTCGCCGACACCCGTGACGCCGTCGAGGCCGGGGCCGACGAGATCGACATGGTCATCGACCGTGGCGCGTTCCTGTCGGGCCACTACCTGCAGGTCTTCGAGGAGATCGTCGCGGTCCGTGAGGCCTGCGCCCGCGCCGACGGCGACGACGCCCACCTCAAGGTGATCTTCGAGACCGGTGAGCTGCAGACCCTCGACAACGTCCGCCGGGTCAGCTGGCTGGCCATGATGGCGGGCGCCCACTTCATCAAGACCTCGACCGGCAAGGTGCAGCCGGCCGCGACGCTGCCGGTGACGCTGGTGATGCTCGAGGCCGTGCGCGACTACCGCGAGGCCACCGGCCAGATGGTCGGCGTCAAGCCCGCCGGCGGCATCCGCACCGCCAAGGACGCGATCAAGTACCTCGTCATGGTCAACGAGGTCGCCGGCAGCGACTGGCTCGACCCCGACTGGTTCCGCTTCGGGGCCTCCACGCTGCTCAACGAGCTGCTCATGCAGCGCACCAAGATGACCACCGGGCGCTACTCCGGCCCCGACTACTTCACCCTCGACTGAGGCCAGGACACCCCGCATGGACTTCATCTACGCTCCCGCGCCCGAGTCGCGCAGCATCGTCGACCTCAAGCCCTCCTACGGCCTGTTCATCGGCGGCGAGTTCGTCGACGGCCACGGCTCGTCGTTCAAGACGATCAGCCCGGCCACCGAGGAGGTGCTCGCCGAGGTCGCCGAGGCCAGCGACGCCGACGTCGACGCCGCGGTCAAGGCCGCCCGCCGTGCCCACACCCGCGTGTGGTCGCGGATGCCCGGCAGCGAGCGCGCCAAGTACCTCTACCGGATCGCCCGCATCATCCAGGAGCGCTCGCGCGAGCTCGCCGTCCTCGAGTCGCTCGACAACGGCAAGCCGATCAAGGAGTCGCGCGACGTCGACATCCCGGTCGTCGCCGCCCACTTCTTCTACTACGCCGGCTGGGCCGACAAGCTCGAGCACTCCGGCTACGGCACGACCCCGCTCGGCGTCGCCGGTCAGATCATCCCGTGGAACTTCCCGCTGCTGATGCTGGCGTGGAAGGTCGCCCCCGCCCTGGCCTGCGGCAACACCGTCGTGCTCAAGCCCGCCGAGACCACGCCGCTGACCGCCCTGCTCTTCGCCGAGATCTGCCAGCAGGCCGACCTCCCGGCGGGCGTCGTCAACATCGTGACCGGTGCTGGCGGCACCGGTCAGGCGATCGTCGCCCACCCCGACGTCGACAAGGTCGCCTTCACCGGTTCCACCGAGGTCGGCAAGGCCATCGCCCGGGCCGTGGCCGGCACCCGCAAGAAGGTCACCCTCGAGCTCGGCGGCAAGGCCGCCAACATCGTCTTCGACGACGCGCCGGTCGACCAGGCCGTCGAGGGCATCGTCAACGGCATCTTCTTCAACCAGGGCCACGTGTGCTGCGCCGGCTCCCGGCTGCTCGTGCAGGAGTCGGTCGCCGACGAGCTGCTCGAGAGGCTCAAGCGCCGGATGGGCACGCTGCGCCTGGGCGACCCGCTCGACAAGAACACCGACGTCGGGGCCATCAACTCCGCCGAGCAGCTGCAGCGCATCCGTGAGCTCAGCGACATCGGCGAGGCCGAGGGCGCCGGACGCTGGTCGCCCCCGTGCGAGCTGCCCGAGCGCGGGTTCTGGTTCCCGCCGACCATCTTCACCGGCGTCTCCCAGGCCCACCGGATCGCGCGCGAGGAGATCTTCGGACCGGTGCTCTCGGTGCTGACCTTCCGCACGCCGTCCGAGGCCGTCGAGAAGGCCAACAACACGCCGTACGGCCTGTCGGCGGGGGTCTGGACCGAGAAGGGCTCGCTGATCCTGCACATGGCCGGCGCGCTCAAGGCCGGCGTGGTCTGGGCCAACACGTTCAACAAGTTCGACCCGACCAGCCCGTTCGGCGGTTACAAGGAGTCGGGCCAGGGCCGCGAGGGCGGCCGGCACGGTCTGTCCGCCTACCTCCAGGGAGGCGACCTCTGATGGCGCGCGTGGATGTCCGCAAGACCTACAAGCTCTTCATCGGCGGCGCGTTCCCGCGTTCGGAGTCGGGATACTCCTACGCCGTCAACGACGCCAAGGGGAAGTTCGTGGCCAACGCCGCCCTCGCCTCGCGCAAGGACGCCCGCGACGGGGTCGTCGCCGCCCGCAAGGCCGCCGGTGGGTGGGCCGGTCGCACCGCCTACAACCGCGCGCAGATCCTCTACCGGGTCGCTGAGCTCGTCGAGGACCGCCGTCCGCAGTTCCTGGCCGCCGTCCAGCAGTCCGAGGGACTCAGCGCGTCCAAGGCCAGCGACGTCGTCGACGCGGCCATCGACCGTCTCGTCTGGTACGCCGGCTGGGCCGACAAGCTCACCCAGGTCGTCGGCAACGCCAACCCCGTGGCCGGGCCCTTCTTCAACCTCAGCACGCCCGAGCCGACCGGGGTCGTCGCCGTGCTCGCCCCCCAGGAGTCGTCGCTGCTGGGCCTGGTGTCGGTGATCGCGCCCGTCGTCGTCACCGGCAATGTGGCGGTCGTGGTCTCCTCCTACGACCGACCGCTGCCGGCGGTGACGTTCGCCGAGGTGCTGGCCACCTCGGACGTGCCGGGTGGCGTGATCAACATCCTGACGGGCTCCGCGGCCACCGTCGGGCCGTGGCTGGCGTCCCACATGGACGTCAACGCCATCGACCTCGTCGGCACCGCCGGTGACGCCGAGCTGGCCACCGCGCTCGAGGTGGCCTCGGCCGACAACCTCAAGCGCGTGCGCCGCGCCCCGGCCGCCGAGCCCGACTGGACCGCCACCCCCGGCCTCGACACGATGACCGACTTCGTCGAGATCAAGACCGTGTGGCACCCGATGGGGGTCTGACCCACCCCATGTCCGCGGCGGTGCAGGCACGCGTCATCGTCGTCGCCGGGCCCAGCGGGTCGGGCAAGTCCCGGCTCGCGGAGCGCACCGGCCTGCCGGTGCTGCGGCTCGACGACTTCTACAAGGACGGCGACGACCCGACACTCCCCCGCATCCCCGAGGGCAGGGCCAACGCCGGCCTCGTCGACTGGGACCACCCGGCGTCCTGGCTCCAGGACGACGCCTTCGCCGCCGTCGTCCGGCTGTGTCGCGAGGGTGCCGGCGACGTGCCGGTCTACGAGATCGCCGACAACGGGCGCACCGGGTGGCGACACCTCGACCTCGGTGGCGCGCCGCTGTTCGTGGCCGACGGCATCTTCGCCCAGGAGATCGTGCCGCTGGCCCGCGACGCCGGGCTCCTGGCCGAGGCCCTGTGCCTGCGCCAGCACCCTGCCGTCACGTTCTGGCGGCGGCTGACGCGCGACCTGCGCGAGCACCGCAAACCGCCCCTCGTGCTCGTCCGCCGAGGCGTGGCCCTGATGCGGGCCCAGCGCGACGTCGTCGACCACGCCGTGGCCCTGGGCTGCCGCCCGATGACCAACCAGCGCGCCCTGGACGAGGTGGCTCGCCTGGTCGACGCCGGTCGGTCGTGAACCCCCTGGCCGCGGGCCTGCGTCAGCCCGACGCCCGCTCCTGCGGGGCCGCCAGCGTGGTGATGGCGCGGCTGGTGCGCGACGACGTGTCGCCGACGCAGCAGGAGTTCCGCCGCGAGGTGCTCGAGCGACACCGCCGCCTCACGACGCCCCGCGACGCCGGGCGCTGGCAGGTGCCGTGGCCCCGCGCGCTCGGCACCCCGCCGTGGGCCGTGCAGCGCGAGCTCGAGGCCGTCACCGGCCACGCGCACGAGCTCCACGTGGCCCGTTGGTCGCGCGCGACGGCGTACGACCGCCTGGCGAGCGCCGGGGGCGCGCTCTACGTCGGCAGCCGGGCACTCCCCCGTCACGTGCTGCTGGTGCTGCCCCCGGTCGCCGGCGCCGGCGGCGGCGGCGGCGGGCTCCGGTGCTACCAGCCCTCGCGGGGCACGGTGGTGGTCCTGGGTCGCGAGGAGTTCGTCGGGGCGCGCCTGCGGGCGGCCGGCTGGCCCTGCCCGTGGGTGACCGTCACCCCCGACGGCTGACGCCGCGCCTCAGCACCCGCCGAACCAGCACGGCTCCCGCCAGCGCCACGACGACCTCCTGCGGCAGCCGTCGGGGCGACTCGCGCTGGATCTGCTGGTGCCAGCGGTCGACCGCGGCCGGGAACGGCGAGCGACCGAGGAAGAGGTCGCTCGGCTTGTCGGCGTCGGGCGCGCAGGCACCGAGCATGCCCGCGACCACGCGCGCCCGGGCCGGCGGAGGGGTGGCGGCCGCGACCGCGCCCATGGCGGTCAGCCCGACGAGACCGTCGACCACGGCCACCCGGAGGAAGATCGACCGGTCCCCCCAGTGCGGCACGCTGTCGAGGACGGCGTGCGAGACGACGCCGAGCGCGAACGCCGACACCGGCCCGGGCGAGACCGCCCCCACCAGGGCACCCGACAGGACGTGGTTGGTGATGAGCACGCCTGCGCCCCTCAACCCATCAGCGCGGCGTACCCGGGCTTGATGACGTCGTCGATGATCGCGAGCCGCTCGTCGAAGGGCAGGAACGCCGACTTCATCGCGTTGATGGTGAACCAACGCAGGTCGTCGAGGCCGTAGCCGAACGCCTCGACCAGCGACGTCATCTCGTCGGTCATCGACGTGCGGCTCATCAACCGGTTGTCGGTGTTGACGGTGACCCGGAAGCGGAGCTTGGTCAGCAGCCCGATCGGGTGCTCGGCGATGCTCGTCGCGGCGCCGGTCTGCACGTTGGAGGCGGGGCACATCTCCAGCGGGATCCGCTTGTCGCGGACGTAGGCCGCGAGGCCGCCCAGCTCGACCGACCCGTCGTCGTGCACGGTGATGTCGTCGATGATCCGGACGCCGTGGCCGAGCCGTTCGGCCCCGCACCACTGGATGGCCTGCCAGATCGACGGCAGCCCGAACGCCTCGCCCGCGTGGATCGTGAAGTGGGAGTTCTCGCGCTGGAGGTACTCGAAGGCGTCGAGGTGGCGGGTGGGCGGGTAGCCGGCCTCTGCCCCCGCGATGTCGAACCCGGCGACCCCCCGGTCGCGCCAGGCCACCGCCAGCTCGGCGATCTCCATCGAGCGAGCCTGGTGACGCATCGCGGTCAACAGCTGGCGTACGACGATCGGGTGGCCGGCCGCCCGGGCTGCCTCGACGCCGGCGTCGAACCCCTCCTGCACGGCCGCGACGACCTCGTCGAGGGTCAGGCCCTGCCCGACGTGCTGCTCGGGGGCGTAGCGGACCTCGGCGTAGACCACGCCGTCGGCGGCGAGGTCCTCGACGCACTCGCGCGCCACCCGGCTGAGCGCCGGCGCGGTCTGCATCACCGCGACGGTGTGGTCGAAGGTCTCGAGGTAGCGCTCCAGCGAGCCCGAGTCGGCAGCATCGGCGAACCAGTCGCCCAGGGCCTCGGCGCTCTCGTGGGTCGGCAGGGTGTGCCCGATCCCGTCGGCCAGCTCGAGGATCGTCGCCGGCCGCAGCCCACCGTCGAGGTGGTCGTGCAGCAGGACCTTGGGGGCCGAGCGCACCGTCTCGCGTGTAGGTTCCATGGCGTCATCCAACCACCCCGCTCGTCACCGACGAGCCAAGCCCAGGAGGCATCCTGATGCGCACCTTCACCACGCTCGACGAGGTCTCCGGAGCCGTCGGTGAGGAGCTCGGCTCCGGCGAGTGGCTGACCGTCGAGCAGGACCGGGTCAACACCTTCGCCGACGCCACCGACGACCACCAGTGGATCCACGTCGACGTCGAGCGCGCCAACGACGGCCCCTTCGGCGGCCCGATCGCCCACGGCTACCTCACGCTCTCGCTGATCCCCTTCCTCGGCACCTCCGTCTTCACCTTCGAGACCCCCGGCGCCAAGCTCAACTACGGCCTCAACAAGGTCCGCTTCCCCAACCCGGTCAAGGTCGGCCAGCGCATCCGCGACCACGTCACCGTCGTCGCCGTCGACGACCTGCCCGCCGGCAAGCAGGTCACCATGAAGCACGTCATCGAGATCGAGGGCGAGTCCAAGCCGGCGTGCGTCGCCGAGATGCTGGTGGTCCTGCTCGCCGAGTGAGTCGTACGCCGGGGCTCGGGTCGTCGGGTCTCGACGGGTCTCGATGGACCTTCGGTCTCGGTGCGTCGGGTTGTCCGCGCCCCTCGATCTGCGATCTCGACGTACCAGCCACGTCGAGATCGCCGATCGACCTGTATGCCCGCGTCCTCATGGCGACCGGCGAGGATCTCCCCCGCCCGCGTGCGGACGATCCTCGCCAGTCGCGAGATCGGGCGGCCGCGCCAGCGGCGGCGGGCCGAGCTTGCGAGGCTCCGCCGTCGAGCGCGCCGTGAGTCGATCGCGAGAGGCTCGGGGTCAAGGACCGCCGAAGGCGGCCGCGCAGCGGCGCGAAGCGTCCTTGACGCCGAGACGCGATCGACTACGCGCGCGGCCGCCCGACCCGGACCACCCGAAGCCCGGAACGGGTTGGTAGCGGAGGCGCGGCTGGTGTGGTCTCGAGACGGTCGCAGGCGACCTCCTCGACCACCGTGGGGCGGCCTGGCAGCGCCGGTCCGGCTGGTGTGGTCTCGTGACGGTCGCGGGCGACCTCCTCGACCACCGTGGGGTGGCCTGGCAGCGCCGGTCCGGCCGGTGTGGGTCTCGTGACGGTCGCGGGCGACCTCCTCGACCACCGTGGCCGGCGGCCTCCTCGACCACCGTGGGGTGGTGGGTGGGCTCTCAGCCGACCCGGTCGATCACCAACGGCGCAGGGGCGGGCGCGTCGTCGCCGATCTCCCAGCCGCCCTCGAGCGAGGCCAGGGCGCGGTCGAAGCGCTCGGGGGTGTCGGTGAGCAGCGTGAAGAGGGGCTCGCCCGCGCGGACCGTGTCGCCCGGACGCGCGTGCCACCGCACGCCCGCACCGGCCTGCACGGGGTCCTCCTTGCGGGCCCGGCCGGCCCCCAGGCGCCAGGCGGCGAGTCCGACGGCCATGGCGTCGAGGCGGGTCAGCACGCCCGACGTCGGCGCGGCGACGACGTGTGACTCGGTGGCCACGGGCAGCGCGGCGTCGGGGTCGCCGTCCTGGGCGCGGATCATCGCCTTCCACGCGTCCATGGCCGAGCCGTCGGCGAGCTTGTCGGCCGGGTCGACGTCGTCGCGGCCGGCTCCCGCGAGCATCTCGCGCGCCAGGGCGAGGGTCAGCTCGACGACGTCGGGGGGACCGCCACCGGCGAGCACCTCCACCGACTCCTCGACCTCGATGGCGTTGCCGGCGGTCAACCCGAGCGGGACCGACATGTCGGTGATCAGCGCGGTCGTGCGGACCCCGGCGTCGGTGCCGAGCGCGACCATCACCTCGGCGAGCTCGCGGGCCCGGTCGAGGTCCTTCATGAACGCACCGCTGCCGACCTTGACGTCGAGCACCAGCGCTCCGGTGCCCTCGGCGATCTTCTTGCTCATGATCGACGAGGCGATCAGCGGGATCGCCTCGACCGTGCCGGTGACGTCGCGCAGCGCGTAGAGCTTCTTGTCGGCGGGGGCGAGACCGTCGCCGGCCGCGCAGATCACGGCGCCGACCGACTCGAGCTGCGCCATCATCTCGTCGTTGGAGAGCGCCGCGCGCCACCCGGGGATCGACTCGAGCTTGTCGAGGGTGCCGCCGGTGTGGCCCAGGCCCCGCCCCGACAGCTGGGGTACGGCGACCCCGCAGGCCGCGACCAGGGGCGCGAGCGGCAGCGTGATCTTGTCGCCCACCCCGCCGGTCGAGTGCTTGTCGGCCGTGGGCCGCGACAGGGCGGAGAAGTCCATCCGCTCCCCCGAGGCGATCATCGCCGCGGTCCAGCGCGCGATCTCGCGGCGCTCCATGCCGTTGAGCAGGATCGCCATCGCCAGGGCCGACATCTGCTCGTCGGCGACGTCGCCGCGGGTGTAGGCGTCGATGACCCAGTCGATCTGGGAGTCGGAGAGGGCAGAGCCGTCCCGCTTGGCGAGGATGACCTCGACCGCGTCGTGCACGTGGGTTCCCTTCATGGGCCCGAGGGGTCGCCTCAGGCCAGGTCGTCGGGGCCGAACGCCTGCGGCAGGACGTCGGCCATGGTGAGCACGCCTCGTGGCGTCTCGATGAGCAGGGTGGCGCCGCCGTTCTCCCACAGCAGCTGGCGGCAGCGACCGCACGGCATGATCACCGCACCGTCGCCGTTGACGCACACGAAGTGGGTCAGTCGACCGCCGCCGCCGGCGTGCAGCGACGAGACCAGTCCGCACTCGGCGCACAGCGTCACGCCGTACGCCGCGTTCTCGACGTTGCAGCCGACCACGACGCGCCCGTCGTCGACGAGGGCTGCGGCCCCCACGCGGAAGTGGCTGTAGGGCGCGTAGGCCCGCTCGGAGACCGCGACGGCTGCGGCGCGCAGCTCGTCCCAGTCGACGGCGGTGGAGGCGGCGTCGGAGGTCACGACTTCACGTAGGGTTCGCCGTCGGCCGCGGGCGGGCGGACCCGTCCGACGAACCCGGCCACGGCGATCACGGTGGCGAGGTAGGGCGAGGCGCGGATCAGCTCGGGCGGCAGCTGGGTGACCTGGGCGAGCTGCACCTGGATGGTCAGCATGAACCCGAAGAACAACGCCGCGAACGAGGCGCCGATCGGGTGCCAGCGGCCCATGATGACGGCCGCGAGGGCGATGAACCCGTTGCCGGCCGACACGTCGTTGTCGAACGTGCCGTTGGACCCGACGGTGAAGAAGGCGCCGCCGAGACCGGCGAAGACGCCGCCGAGCAGCACGGCCTGCCAACGCAGCCGGTTGACCTTGATGCCGACGGTGTCGGCGGCCTTGGGGTGCTCGCCGACCGAGCGGACCCGCAGGCCCCACCTGGTCTGGTAGAGCAGGAACCACACGAGCCCGATCGACACGTACATCACGTAGACCAGGAGGTTCTGGTCGAAGAACGTCAGCCCCAGCACCGGGATGTCGGACAGGCCCGGGATGGCGATCCGCTCGAGGATGAGCGGCTCGTTGAGGTACTTGCGCACGTCGGGGTCGCTGGGGATCTGGCTGAGCAGGAAGCTCGTCAGACCGGTGGCGAACGCCACCAGGACGACACCGAGCACGACCTGGTTGACCTGGTAGCGCAGCGCGAAGACCGCGAGCAGCGCGGCCATGGCGACGCCCGCGGCGATGCCGCCGACCAGGCCCATCTCGGCGGAGAACGCCAGGCTCGAGGCCACCGAGGCGAAGAACGCCCCAGCGAGGAACTGGCCCTCGATCGCGATGTTGATGACGCCGGCGCGCTCGCACATGACACCGGCCAGGGCGCCGAGGATGATCGGCGTCGCGGTGCGGATCGAGCCGGGCAGCGGGTTGAAGAACACCCGCTGGAAGTCGGTCTGGTCGGTGTAGGACCAGATGATGAACGCGGCGAAGAAGGCGAGCGCGACCAGCACGTAGAGGACCAGGCCCGGCGCCCCCTTGGGCACACGGTTGGCCACGGCCAGCACCAGCGCGACCAGGACCACGACCAGGCAGCCGATCATGATCACCTGGCCGTCGGCGTCCTTGGCGGGGTCGTCGCGGGTGATGCGCTCGGCCAGGGAGTACTTCAGGGCGAAGTCGTCGATGCTGGCGTAGAAGTAGGCCAGCAGGGCCAGCAGGCCCGCGAACAGCACCACCAGGCGGACCTGACGGCGTACGTCGGCCCGGTC
>CALRVO020000067.1:0-11541 GCA_943371595.1 Sphingomonas paucimobilis | reverse complement strand
CAGTGGCGCGAAGGTCGAGCCGGGCACGTCGGCCCACTGCACGGGGAACTCCTCGATCACGGCGCCGCCGCGCTGCAGGCGCGCGAGCAGCTCGACGTCGAACGAGAAGCCGGTCGTGCGCAGCGCGGCGAAGACGGCGACGGCGAGGTCGCCGCGCAGGGCCTTGAACCCGCACTGGGTGTCGCGGATGCCGGGCACGACCTTGGCGGTCAGCGCCCGGTAGCGCAGGGCACCGGCCTCGCGCAGCCGGCTGTGCCGCGCGGCGGTGTCGGAGCCCTCGGCGGCCCGCGAGCCGATGGCGACGTCGGCGCCGAGCGCGAGCAGCCGCCACGCCTCGAGCAGGGCGTCGAGGTGGGTGGCGCCGTCGGCGTCCATGAAGACGACGACGTCGGAGGCCGTGGCCCCGGTCGCGGCCACCCCGGCGGCGACGGCGGCACCCTTGCCGCGCACGGCGCAGGTCACGACGCGCACCGGAACGGCGGCGGTGCTGGCCTCGAGCGCGACCGCGGCGGTCGCGTCGGTGCTGAGGTTGTCGACGACGACGACCTCGACCGGCTGGAGCACCGCGCGGTGCTCTCGCACGAAGCGGCGCAGCTCACGCAGGGTGCGCGGCAGCCGGAGCTCCTCGTTGTACGCCGGTATGACGATGTGCAGCATGCGGGCCCTCCCAAGCCGAACGCAGCGTCGGGTCCCAACCCTCCCGGGGGACCCGCCAGCAGGTGACGGCGTGCCTGTAGGCCGACGAGCGGACCGGACGGGATCGTCCGGGCCGCTCAGGCCTCAGGCACGCGCTGGGGTCACTGGCTGGAGTACTGCGCCAGCTTCTCGCTCGAGACCTTCTGCTGGTCACCCTGTGCGGCCTTGACGCCGCCGACCATGGCTGCGGTCGCGAGCGCAACTCCGACGACGGCCGAAATGATGATGTTCATGCTCAGTCCCCTCCCAAAGACTTGAGCGGCCACCGTCGCGAAGATGTGACGGTGGTTACTCCCGAGTGAAGTATGCGCATGAGACCACACAGGAGCAACACGAACACACATCCATGGCCCACAATGACCAGGAGCCCATGGTCACCGTGACTAGTCAGGACGGACGAACGGGTACCGGACGGCCCATCCGACGGCGCAGAGGGGCTATCCGGGCCGGGTCCGAGGTCGAGCAGCCGCAGCGTGCCTCCGTCGTACGCCGTGCGCCCGGTCGGCACGGGGTCCGGCCCGTCGCGGTCGGCGCCGGGCTCGAGGAGCACCCAGCGCACGCCGAGGCCCCGGAGCGCGGCACGGACCTCGTCGGGGGTCCCGGCCGCGAGCGCGGTGGTGACCGCCGCGACGCGGGGGTCCTCGGAGGGCACCGCGCGCCCGTCGACGAGGGTGCGGTCGTCCACGAGCACCAGGCCCGGCAGCAGCCGGGGGGCCGGGTCGAGGACGGCGCGGCCGTCGTTGAAGGCGAAGCGGCGGTAGCTGCCGTCCCAGGGCAGGACCACGGTGGTGCCGGGCTCGGCGGCGACGAGGTCGGCGACGGCCGCCCAGTCGTCGGGGTAGGTCGACCGGGCGAGCTCGCCCCCACCCCACGCCAGGCTCGGCAGCAGGACCACCGGGGCCACGACGGCCAGCCCCACGACGGCCCACAGGGCCTCGCGGCCCGGCGCGACCTGCTCGCGGACCCAGGTGACCGCGGCAGCCACGCCGACGGCCAGGGCCAGGGCGGCGGGCCCGAGGAAGCGCTGCGAGTCACGCAGCAGCGCGGCGGCGGGCACGCGGTCGCCCAGCCACTCGAGCAGGTCGGCTCCGCCACCACCCGTGAGCGCGGTCGGCAGCGCGGCGACGACGAGCGCGGCCGCCGCCAGCGCCAGCAGGCGGCGTACCTCGGACCGGTCGCCGGTGCGTGCGGCGCGCCGCAGGCCGGCGAGGGCGGCCAGCGTGAGCAGGCACGAGAGCAGCACCACGACGGCGCTGGTGCGCTCGGGGGCGAGGATCGACGTCTTCCAGGTGCCGCCGAGCGAGAGCAGGCTGGCCAGCACCCCGGCCGACGACTCGGCACGGGCGGCGAAGAGGTCGAAGACTCCGTCGGTGGTGACCGCGGCGGTGTCGGAGGCGTCGGCGACCAGCGAGGGCACCAGCCAGGTCAGGTTGGCGAGCAGGCCCAGACCGGCCACGACGGCCCACGAGCGCCAGGCCCGCCACCGCACGCCGAGCACGACGAGCACCACCACGGCCATCACCCCGCTCGAGGGGCTGCAGACCGCTGAGACGACCAGCACGACCGCTGCCGGCGCCCAGCCCGCCCGCAGGTCACGGCGCAGCCGTCGCGCGGCCAGCGCGACCCAGGGCAGGGCGAGGTAGCCGGCCAGGATCGCCCACTGCCCGAGGAGCAGCCGCTCGTGCACCCAGGGGTTCCAGAGGTAGAGCAGGATCGCGGCGACCCGGGCAGCGGCGAGCCCGGCGTAGGGCCGCACGAGCCGGCCGGTGCCGAGGCCACCGACCACGAAGGCGGTGACCAGGAAGGTCTTCTGCACCCACGACCCGGGGACGACCTGCGTGAGCACCGAGACGACCGCGTCCATCGGCACCGCGCGCGGGAGCGATCCGTCGAGGCCGAGCCAGGCGTCCTTCCAGGGCTGGCGCGGGACGAAGACCATGTCGCCGAACAGCCAGTAGCCGGGCCCGACCAGCAGCGGCCCGAGCACGAGGAGCGCGACGAGGCCGGAGACGGCGAGGTCGAGCCGGGCCGGCTTCACGGGAGCTCCGGGAGCCCGACCTCGAGGGAGGCCACGCAGACGGTGGAGCCGCCGTCGACCCGGAAGGTCACGCCGGTGACCGGACGGTCCTCGTCGGGCAGCACGAACCAGACCTCGTTGGGGCCCGGGCGGGCCAGGAACCGGTCGCTCCAGGTGTCGGTGGCGACCTCGACGACGGCCTCGGTGTCGGTGAAGTAGCCCAGGTGGGCGACCAGGCGACCACTGATCTCGACGGCGAGGGGCACACGGGTCGCCTTGGACGACACCGACCAGCCGCAGTTGTCGACCGGCCCGGCCCGCATCGGGATGGACCCGGCGAGCTCGACCGGGACCAGGTGGCCCCGGGCGTCGACCATGCGCATCCGCGGCGACGGCTCGTCGAAGACGGGGTCCTCGGGCAGCGGCGCGAACACGCGCGAGAGCAGCGAGTCGTCGCCGATCAGCGGGAGCAGGATGTCGGCGGGGGCCAGCGCGTCGACGATCACCTGGTTGGGGTCGGCCCCCAGGTCGGCGCGCAGGTTGTCGACGTAGGCGCGGTCCTCGGGGTTCTGGAAGTGCGGCACGAGCACGGCGCTGCCGACCGCCGACCCGGCGAGGTAGGCGCCGGCGACGAGACCGAGCACCAGGGTGCGGCGTCGGGTCCAGGCCGGGCGCGTCAGGCGGAACCCGTAGTGCTCGGGGGCACCGCGCAGCGCGAACGCCGCCGCGAGCACCGCGGCGTGGATGGTGTCGGAGGAGTAGCGCGGGTCGAGGCCGATGACGCGACCGAAGCCGCTGCGCCCGGCCAGCACGAGCGCGAGGTCGGCGACGACGTAGGCCACGAAGAAGGCCACCGCCCAGCGACGCGCGGGGCCGCCACGCCACAGCAGCAGCCCGGCGGTGGCCGCGGCGAGGACCAGCGACACCACGACGACCCAGCGGTCGGGCTCGACCGCACCACCGCGCAGCGTCGCCGCCCACGGGCCGGAGAAGACCCCGGGGAGCACGTTGCTGCCGACGAACGCGCGGGAGATGTCGAGCCAGGCACCGAGGTCGTTGTCGCCGCCCTCGACGGCGGTGATCTGCCGGTGCACGACGAGGTAGGCGACCAGCAGGACGACCAGGGCGGCCCACAACCGCCAGAACCGACGGCCGGCGGCCGTGAGGCGCCGCCAGCCGGTGGCCTCGTCGGCCAGCAGCACGGCGGTCGCGAACAGCACCGGCACGATCAGGACGGCGCGCTCGTGCCACAGCAGTCCCGTCACCACGGCGCCGACGACCACCGCGGCGTCGACCCCGGCCCGACCGGCGCCCTGTCGCAGCCGGACCAGGAACAGCACCGCCAGCAGCGAGCAGAACAGGTGGGGCCACAGGCCCATCGCGGCGGACCACCACAGCGTGGTCATCAGCGACAGCGGTGACCACGCCAGGACCGAGAGCAGCACCACCCGCACCCACCGCCCGGGCAGCAGCCGCGTGAGCACGTGCCAGAGCACGACCACGGTCAGCGTCTGCATCACCACCACGAACGCCGCGACCAGGGGCCACGAGAACGGGCCGAGGTGGACCGCCAACCAGTAGGTCAGCTGCTGCAGCGGGTTGACGTGGCCCGCCGTGGGCGTGAGGAACAGGAACTCGAAGGACAGCCGCGCGTCGTCGGCGCGGTGCTGCAGGTAGTAGTCGTCCTGGTTGAAGTAGGACCCCGCCATCAGCACGCTGCGCCACACGACCATCACGACGACGACCGCGATCGCGGCGGCGCCCTGCCGCCCGCCCCACACCCGCCTCACGGCTGCACCTGCGTCACGTGGGCGGCCGGGGGCAGCGAGAGCGCGAGTCCCGCGGCCAGCCCGACGCCCAGGGCGGCGGCCGCGTCACCGAAGGCCAGCCACCACAACGCCCCGCCGAGGACGTCGATGCCGGCGGCGACCACGACCAGCGCGCCGGCGGCCACGGCGAGCGTGACGAACCGCGTGCGCAGGACGGCGGCCACGACGAGCCCGACCGCGGCGACCGGCCCCAGCAGCAGCGTCGTCAGCCCCGCGAGCACCGGGTAGCCCCACTGCGGGAGGGGCCGCCCGGCGACGTCGGGCCAGACGGGGTCGGGGCGGGAACGGCGTCGTACGCCCGGCAGGAGGGAGGCGAGCAGCAGCACGAGACCGGCCAGGAGCAGCGCGCCACTCACGCCGAGCCCCAGCGGGAGCAGCACCCGGTAGAGACCCTGCGGGCGGTAGGTGAGCTCGACGGTGGTGGCGTCGCTCCCGGGCAGGATCCAGCCCTGCTGCCAGCCGTCGACGCGCAGCGCGGTCAGCTCCCGACCGTCGGCCTCGGCGACCCAGCCGGGGTTGAAGTTCTCGGGCAGGTGCAGGACCGTGGCCGACCCCGGCCCCACCTCGGCCGTACGCCGGCTCGTCGACCACCGGGTCACCTCGACGCTGCGGGGGTCCCCGACGGGGGCCGCGTCAGCGCCGCCGAGGTCGTCGGCGGAGGCGTCGGTGGAGCTGTCGGTGGGCGTGCCGGTCAGGGCGACGACCTGGAACTCGACCGTCGGCGGCACGGTCAGGCGGTGCTCACCGGCGTCGAGGCGCAGGGTGGTGCCGCAGCTCTCGACGGTCAGCGGACTGCCCTGGACGACGTCGGCCATCGTCCCGGTGACCCGGGTCGGGACCCGGCGGCCGTCGACGAGCACGTTGGGCCCGAGCCCGCAGACGGCGCCGGTCGGGATGGCCGCGTCGAAGGGGCGCGTGAGGTCGACGCCGCGCAGCCCGACCTCGCGGACCGAGACGCGCCGCGACCCGTCGGCCTTGAGGAAGGTGACCTCGAAGCGTCGTCCGGTGAGCGGCCGGAACCGGACGTCGTCCTCGGCGCCGGTCAGGTCGACCTCGCGGATGGCGGTCTCGGAGCGCACCACGGCGGAGACGGGGGCGTCGGGGCCGGGGTCGACGGTCAGGCCCGACACCGTGCGGCGCTTGGCGAGCCGGAAGAACAGCGTGGGAGCGCCGTCCTCGTCGGCGGAGACCCAGCCGGTGGTGGGGTCGCCGTCGTAGACGAAGCGGGTCGCGACGCGCGGGTCGGCGCCGTAGACCGACGTGGCCCCGACCTGGCGCGCCGTCACGGGCTCGAGCAACCGGCCGGCCTCGCGGGTGCTGCGGGCGATCACCTGCCCGCGCAGCCTCCACTCCCCCGGCTCGGTGGTCGTGAAGGTGCGGTCGAGGCCGTCGGGCTCCTCGTTGCCGCGGATCCGGGCCACGTCGCAGTCGGGCAGGGCCCCGGCCACGTCGCGCTGCGTCGCAGCGACGCAGGCGCGGCGCTCGGCGGTCGTGCCGAACGACCACGACGTGTCGGAGGCGATCGTCCCCGGGACGACGAGGGTGCGGGTCGCGACCAGCCCGTCGACGCTGACCTCGCGCAGCCCGATGCGGCCCCGATCGCCCGCGGTGCCGACGTCGACCACCCGGACCTCGACGGTGTCGACGACCCGCCCGTCGAAACGCGCCGTCACCGGCGCACCCGACGGGCTGGTGTCGATCAAGCGGGTCTGGTCGCCGGCCCGCACCTGGAGCGAACGGATCGGCAGCACCGCCGGGTCGTCGGCCACCGGCAGCACCGTGACCTCGCGGACCGGTCGCGGCTCGTCGAGGCCGAGCCGCAGCCACTGGCGGCGCGGGTCGGTCGCCGACGACGTGACCCAGCGGGTACGGCGGTCGCCGTCGACGGCGAACGAGGGCGCCTCCTGCAGCACCACGGGTCCGAAGTTGTCGGCGTACGCCTGCGAGGACGAGGCCGTCAGGCTGCTCAACCCGTCGTAGCGAGCGGTGACCTGGGCCTCGTCGGGGACCGTCGGGTAGTCGTGGACCGAGCGGTCCAGACGCCACGGGTCGTCGGCCCCGAGGACGGCCGAGACCGCCTCGTCACCGCTGCCGAACGCCCGCTCGCGCCGCTGGTCGCTGTCGGTCACGACGTCGGCGGGGGCGTCCCAGCCCGGCTCGCCCTCGAGGACCGTCGCGCGCCCGTCGTCGGGCAGTCCCGCGTCCTGCAGGGCGAGCACGCTCTCGGGCGCCCCGCGGACCGTGACCACGTCGTCGAGGGGGGTGGCCCGCAGCGTCGGCAGTCGCGCGTCGACCTCGTAGACCTCGACCTCGGGCCCGCCCTCGCGCACCTCGCCCCACGACGCCACCGGCGACAGGCCGGCGGTCGCCAGCGAGACCCGCGCGCCGGCCGGGTGGGGCGAGCCGGTCGTGCTGCGCTCGAGGTCGCGGCGCAGCACGACGTGGCCGATGCCGGCCCGGGCGAGCTGGTCGCCGAGGCCGGCCGACGCACGGCCGGTCGTGACGAGCCGGTCGAGCGCCGCGAGGAAGCGGATCGACTGCCCCGGCACGATGGGCACCTGGCTGCGGGTCACCAGGTCGGCGCCGCCGAGGACGAGCAGCGGCTCGTCGAGGGTCCAGCCCCAGGTCTGCTGGGCGAACCCGGAACCGGGCAGCACCAGCGTGGTGCGACCGTCGTCGTGCGCGGCGAGATAGGCGCCGGCCTGCTGCCACGGGTCGGAGATCTCGTCCCAGCCGGGGGTCCGGGCGTTGTTGAGCAGGTAGGGCTGGCCGAGCGAGAGCACCAGCGCGAGCGGCACCATCACCATCAGCGGGGTGCCGGTCGCCAGCGCCGGACGTCGGGCGACCAGGGCTCGCACGACGAGGGCCACCGCGTGGCCGAACCCGATCGCCAGGGGCAGACGCGCCGTCGGGTCGATCTTGTGCACGTTGCGGAAGATCTGCAGCGGGCCGTCAAGCAGCGTGCGCACCTGCGCGGCGACCGGGCTGCCCTCCCAGCCGCCGTGGGCGATCGTCAGGGCGCCGAGACCGACCAGCGCGGCCAGCACCAGCGGTCCACGCAGGGGGTGGCGCAGGAGCGCCAGACCGGTCAGACCGATGCCGGCGACCAGGGCCGAGACGACCACCAGGAAGGGCTCGGACACCAGGTCGTTGGCCGCCGGCCACCACTGCTGGTCGCCGACGATGAGGTAGGCCACCCAGTGCGAGCTGCCGCGCGAGGCCTCCGACCACCCCACCAGCGCCGTGGTGTCGGCCGCGCTCTCGACGTACTCGTAGAACGGCGGGGCGTAGCCCGCCAGCACCAGCAGGGGCAGCGCCCACCAGGTCGAGGCGACCCCGACCGCCGCGGCCCACCCGGCGGCGAACCGCCAGGACACGACGTGGCGCCACACACCCCAGCCGACCAGGATCGCGGCCAGCGGCAACGACCCGGCGTTCTCGACGGCGTTGACGCCGCCCATGCACACGACGGCCGCACCGCTGAGCACGGCGGCCCGCCACGGCACCATCCGTCCGGACAGCACGAGCACCACCGGCAGCACCACCCACGGCATCACCGCACCCGGCAGGGTCTCCCCGGTGATCACCGAGACGGTGCCGAGGAAGCGCGGGGCGAAGCCGTAGACCAGACCGGCCAGCAGGGCGTACGCCGGGGCCAGCCCGATCGCGGCCGCGACCCGGCGTGCGCCCTCGACGGCGACGACGAGCACCAGCGCCGACCAGAGGCGCTGGCTCACCCAGTCGGGCAGCCCGACCAGGTCGGTGAGCAGGAACCAGGTGCCCTGCGGGAAGAGGTAGCCGTAGGCCTGGTTCTGGAACTCCCCGAAGTTGGTCTCGGGGTGCCACAGCGTGAACGCGCTGGCCAGGAAGTCAGCGGGCCGCTGGGTGAGCTCGGCCCGGGTGTCGTAGGTCGTGGCGCCCGGCGACTGGAGCAGCGACATCATCGCGAAGAGCAGGTAGAGGCCGGCCGCGGCGGTCGAGGCTCCCCGGCGGGCACCCTCGGACCGCTCGGCCTGCAGGGAGTGCTCCGCGGCGTGCTCGAGCGGGCGCGGGGTGGCCGCGGCGCGAAGACCGCCCACCCCAACACCTCCCGCGTGCCGTCGCACCTCGTCCCGGTGTGGCCGCCCACACTCCACCTCCCAGGCTAGGGCACGGCTCCCAGGGTCGCGTCGGGTCGCTGTGGAACACTCCACTCTCGTGCCCGAGCCGAACCCGACCTCCGACGTCGCGGGCTCGCCCGGCGCGAAGGCGGCCAACGGCAGCGTGCTCGCCGTGGCCATCGGCGTCATGAACATCGCCACCTACGGCTTCACCATCGTCGCCGCCCGGGCCCTCGGCCCCCAGCAGTACGGCGCCTTCGCCGCCGTGATGAACCTGCTGATGGTCGTCTCGGTGGCCTCCCTCGCGCTGCAGGCCACCGCGGCGCGCCGGATCGCCTCCACCCCCGGTGACGTGCGCGAGATCGAGCACGGCGTCCGCCGGGTCACCCTGCGGGCCGCCCTCTGGCTCGGTGGGCTGCTCGTGCTCGCGGCACCGCTGGTCGACGTGGCCCTGCGGCTGGAGAGCCTGCTGACCGCCGCGCTCGTCGGACTGGTCGCCGTACCGCTGACGGTGATGGGGGGCCAGGCCGGGATCCTGCAGGGCGAGCGCCGGTGGCGGCCCCTGGCCCTGCTCTACGTCGCCGCCGGTGTCCCCCGGCTCGTCGTCGGCACGGCACTGATCCTGTGGCGCCCCGAGGAGCTGACCGCCACCGTCGGGGTGCTGATCGGTGCGCTGGCCCCCGTCGTCGTGGGCTGGTGGGCGCTGCGCGAGCGCGGCCACGTCCACCACGACCGCAGCGACGCCGACCACGGCAGCCGGGCGCTGGTGCGCGAGTCGGTGCGCAACTCCCAGGCCCTCCTGGCCTTCTTCGCCGTGTCCAACATCGACATCATCGTGGCCCGCAACGTGCTCAGCGACCACGACTCCGGGCTCTACGCAGGCGGCCTGATCCTGACCAAGGCGATGCTCTTCCTGCCCCAGTTCGTCGTGGTCCTGGCCTTCCCCGACATGGCCGACAACGCCGCGCGGCGTCGCGCCCTGCGGTTGAGCCTCGGGGTCGTGGGGGTCCTCGGCGTGGTCGGGATCGCGGCGTCGTACCTGCTCTCGCACGTGGCCCTGGTCTTCGTGGGCGGTGACGACTACGTCGAGGTCCAGGACCAGCTGTGGCTCTTCGCCGTCCTCGGCACCCTGCTCTCGATGATCCAGCTGCTGGTCTACGCCCTGCTGGCCCAGGAGAGCAAGCGCCTGGTCGCGCTCCCCTGGGTCGCGCTCGCCCTCATCGGGGCGCTCGCCGCCACCACCGCCGACTCCGTCACCACGCTGCTCGCCGTCGTCATCGCCGTCGACACGCTGCTGTTCCTCGCCCTGCTCGTCCCAGCGGTGCTGCGCGCCCCGGCGCCAGCCACCCGTGCTGTTGACTCGAGCTCCCAGCCCCAGGAGGACATCTGATGCACGTCGGCGTCGACAGCTTCGTCTCGACCGTGACCGACCCGACCGACGAGCGGGTGATCGGCGCGGCCGAGCGCATGGAGCACCTGCTCGAGGAGATCACCCTCGCCGACCAGGTCGGCCTCTACTCCTTCGGGATCGGTGAGCACCACCGCAGCGAGTACTACGACTCTGCGCCGCAGATCATCCTGGCGGCGGCCGCGGCCCGCACGGAGCGGATCCGGCTCGGCAGCGCGGTCAAGGTGCTCAGCGCGGACGACCCGGTGCGGGTCTTCCAGCAGTTCGCCACCCTCGACCTGATCGCCCGCGGCCGCATCGACCTGGTGGTGGGGCGCGGCTCCTTCACCGAGGCGTTCCCGCTCTTCGGCCTCGACCTGGCCGACTACGACTCGCTGTTCGCCGAGAAGCTCGAGCTGCTGCTGCAGATCCGCGACGGGGGGCCCATCACCTGGTCGGGGCAGCACCGGCCCGCGCTGGTCGAGCAGAGCATCTACCCGCGGCCCTTCCAGGACCCGCTGCCCATCTGGGTCGGCGTCGGTGGCACCCCCGAGTCGTTCGCGCGCGCCGGGCTGCTGGGCCTGCCCCTGATGATCGCGATCATCGGCGGCGAGCCGCGTCACTTCGCACCGCACGTCGACCTCTACCGGCGCGCCGGCGCCCACGCGGGCCACCCGCCCGAGCAGCTCAAGGTCGGGCTGCACGTCTTCGGCTTCGTCGCCGACACCGTCCAGGCGGCCTCCGACACGATCTACCCCGGCTGGCACCAGATGTTCACCCAGGTCTCGCGCGAGCGCGGCTTCCCCCAGCCGACCCGCGCCCAGTTCGACGCGACCTCGGGGCCCGACGGCGCGTTCTTCATGGGCGACCCGCAGACGGTCGCCGACAAGATCCGCCGGGTCGCCGACCAGCTCGGCGGCGTCGACCGCCTCTCGCTGCAGATGACCAACCCGCGCCTGGCCCACGCCGACCTGCTGCGCGGCATCGAGCTGCTCGGCACCGAGGTCGCCCCGCTGGTCGCCGACGTCTGACTCCCACGCCGGTCGAGGTGCGAGGAGCCCCGGCGACGAGCCTCGAGACCACGGCAACGGCCGCGCGACCCGGCCAGGCACCTGCGGGTGCGAGTCGGGCCGGGTCCGTCGGCTGCGGGGGTCTCGACACCGGTCCGCGACCTCGCGGGCTCGGTCGGCGACACCGGATGCTCGACCACCATCGACGCGAGCACCCAGTCGCTTCGCTCCTGGGTCTCGCGTCAGTGCGCGGCGTCGTGCCAGGACCGACCGGTGCCGACGGAGACGTCGAGCGGCACGGTGAGGTCGGCCGCACCGGCCATCTGCTCGCGCACGACCTTCTCGAGGGCCTCGGCCTCGCCGGGGGCGACCTCGAAGACGAGCTCGTCGTGGACCTGCAGCAGCATCCGCGACCGCAGCGCGCTGGCGTCGAGGGCCTCCTGGGTGCGGAGCATGGCGACCTTGATGAGGTCGGCGGCCGAGCCCTGGATCGGGGCGTTGA
>CALRVO020000066.1:0-11572 GCA_943371595.1 Sphingomonas paucimobilis | reverse complement strand
CGCCAGGTCGACGACACGCTCGCGTCCGTCAACGAGGGCGTCGAGCGCACCGACCACGTCGTCGCGGTCGACCCCGAGGTCGAGCGCGAAGTGGTTGCGGGTGCCGGCCGGGATGCACGCGAACGGCAGGCCCTTCTCCGCGGCCACGGTCGCCACCAGGGCCTGGGTCCCGTCACCGCCGGCGGCGGCGAGCGCGTCCGCTCCCCGCTCCACGGCGTCGTGCACGAGATCGAGCAGGTCGATGCCCGGGGTCAGCTCCAGCGGCTCGATGCCACGGGCCCGCGCCTCGTCGGCGAGGTGGTGCGTGACCGCCTTGCCACCTCCCGACCGGGCGTTCCACACCATGACCGGGTGCGTCGGTCGCGGCGCAGCAGGAAGATCGGCGCGGGTGTCGAGCGCGCGCCGGTCGGCGACCAGCATCAGCGCGACGATCACGGCCAGGACCATGCCCTCCCCCCGCGAGCCGGTGAGCACCAGCGTCAGCACCGCTGCGAGCAGCAGGCCGAGCGCAGCCACGAAGCCGGCGACCCTGACCGCTCCTCGACGGCGTACGCCGGCCGCACCGGCGGCCGCTGCCGCCACCACCAGCCCTGCCGCCGCCGCGGCGGCCAACGGGCTGCGCAGCACGTTGACCACCAGGACGACCACGGCCGCCAGGGCACAGACCAGGGTCAGCGCTGCCCACGCGCGTCGTTGCGTCATCACCGCTCCCCTCCGGCCGGGGCGGTGGCGACGCGCGTGGGGCGCCACACGGCGTCCGGGTAGCGCACGCGGTAGGCCTGCACCGCTTCCTCGATCGTCCCGAAGAACCTGCTCCTGTCGGCGACGCGTCCCAGCTCGTAGTGCTCGAGCTTGGTCCGCACCGGGTCCTTGAGCTCGGCGAACACCAGCCTGGTCCCTCCCTCGGTGAGCTCCTCGTTGAGCTTGACGAGGATGTCGGCGGCGGTGGGGTCGACGTCGGTGATCGGCTCGGCGGCCAGCACGATCCACCGCGGTGCCGGTTCGCTGCGCGCGAGCACGCGCAGCTCCTCGCGGAAGCCGCGTGCGTTGGCGAAGAACAGGGGGCCGTCGAAGCGGAACAGCACGAGCCCGTCGAGCTCCTCGGCGGTCGAGTAGGAGCTGACGTCGTGGTAGCCGGCGACGTCGGACACCTTGCCCAGCCGGGTCCGGTAGGACCACCAGCTGCGCCGGAAGACGTTGAACATCGACAGCAGCACGGCGACCGCGATGCCCGGGAGGACACCCAGGAACGCGACCCCGAGGAACGCGACGATCGAGACCAGCCACTCACTGCGCCGCTGACGCCACAGCTTGGTCGTCGCACCGATGTCGGCCAGCGAGAGGGCGGCGGCGATGACCACGGCGGCGAGGGTCGGTTGCGGGAGGTTCTGGAGCAGGCCGGGGAGGAACAGCAGCATCAGGGTGATCGCCCCGGCACCGACCAGCCCGGTGAGCTGGCTCTTGGCGCCCGCCGACTCAGCGACCGCGGTCCGCGACGAGCTGGTGCTGACGGGGAACCCCTGGAAGAACCCGGCGGCGATGTTGGCGGTGCCGATACCGACCATCTCCTGGTCGGCGCTGACCTCCTGACCGGTGCGCGCCGCGAAGGCCGACGAGGTGGAGATGGTGTCGGTCAGCGAGACCAGCGCGATTCCCAGCGCTCCGACGGCGAGCAGCCCGAGGTCCGACGCGGTGACGTCGGGGACGGTGAGCCGCGGGAAGCCCTGCGGCAGCACCCCGACGAGCGAGACCCCTTCGTCGCCCAGGTCGAACACGGTCGCTGCGAGGAGCGCGAACAGGACGGCGACGAGGACCGCGGGGATCTTGGGCAGCCAGTGCTGCAGCACGAGGATGAGCACCAGCGAGAAGAGTCCGACCGCGAGGGCGGCCACGACGGTCTCGTCGCTCCACACCCCCTCGACGAAGCCGCGCAGCTCGTCGACCAGACCGTCGGCGTCGACGGAGAACCCGAACAGCTTGGGCAGCTGCCCGACGACGATCGTCAGGGCCAGCCCGTTCATGTAACCGATCTGCGTCGGCCTGGAGAGCAGGTCGGCGATCAGGCCGAGGTGGCCCAGGCCACCCAGGACCAGCAGGGCCCCGACCATCAGCGCGAGCATCGAGGCGAGCGCAACGGCGGTGGCCGGATCTCCGCCGGAAGCCACCAACGGCAGCACCGTGGCCGCGATCATCGGCCCCAGGGACGAGTCCGGCCCCAGCACCAGGATCCGCGAGGGACCGAACACCGCGTAGCCCAGCAGGCACAGCACCGAGGTGTAGAGACCGGTGACCGCGGGGAGCCCGGCGAGCTCGGCGTACGCCATCCCCTGCGGCACGAGCAGGGCGGTCAGGACGAGGCCTGCCGCCACGTCCTTGCCGAGCCAGGACTTCTGATAGGTGTGCGCTGCGGCGAGACCCGGGACGAACCCGGCGACCCCCGTCCTCGACGACCCACGGTCGTCCAGCCCCTCGACCGCCACGGCGTCCCTCTCCTTCAAGTCTGATCAGTGCACGGGACCGCACGCCCGGCGCCGCCGGACGTCCTCTCAGGCGTCAGAGCCCAGGCTGCGCCTGGGCTCGTCCGTCCGCGACCGCAGCGAGCAGGTCGGCGTGGTCGCGCTCGTTGAGGTCGGCGTAGCTCTCGGCGAAGTCGGCGATCGCGCGGTCGAACGTGTCGGACTTGCCGAGGTAGGAGGCCAGGGCGACCCGGTCTCCGGACCGCGCGTGCGCCCGGGCCAGCGTCCAGCCACACATGCGCGCGTAGATGGTCATGCCACTGGGGAGCGCCTGCTCGATCGGGAACGACATCTTCCAGTCGCGCAGCTGGCGGACGTAGAAGTCGCGCTGCACGTCGTCGGGCCCGGTGGCGCGCTCCCACCCCAGGAAGATGTCGCTCGAGGCCTGCATCAGGTGCTGACCGGCCACCACACGCTCCCCTTGGTTCTCGTACTCGCTGCGTCCGGAGTAGCCGGCGAGCACCGAGGCCTGCGCCTCCTTGGCTTGCAGGAACAGAGGGTCCCCGTCGGCGCTCTCCAGCAGCAGGATCCACGCACGTGTGCCGACACTGCCGACGCCCACCACCTTGCGAGCCACCTGGACCAGGGAGAACTGGTGCAGCAGGTGCCGGCGGTCGGACTGCAGCGTGTGCCCGTAGCTGAGGACCAGCTCGTGGAGCTGCCGGTAGAGGGTGTCGGCCCGGACGTCGCCGTAGAGCTCCTCGACCGGCACGATCAGCGGCGGTTGGCTGATGATCGAGCGGCGACCGTCGACCACGGTGGTCAGCTTGGCCAGCGCCTGCGTGCTGTCGCGCGTACGCGCCTTGGCGATGACCTTCTCGGTCCGCTTGACCTGCTCCCGGGCCAGCTGTGCCCGGAGCTGCTTCATGGCGTCCTCGACGTCGAGGCGGGCGTACCAGACCCCGAGCATCGGCGTCTTGGCGAACTCGCGTACGGCGCGTCGGTAGGCCTTGACCCCGGCGAGCACGATCGTCCGGCGCTCCACGGCGGTGTAGCCGTTGTCGCGCCCGGCGACCACGAGGCTCGCGGCGAGCCGCTTGACGTCCCACTCGAAGGGGCCGGGCAGCGTCTCGTCGAAGTCGTTGACGTCGAAGACGAGGCGACGCTCGGGTGAGGCGAAGGCCCCGAAGTTGGCCAGGTGTGCGTCCCCGCAGAGCTGGACCCGGATCCCCGAGTCGGGCACGGCGGCCAGGTCGGCTGCCATCTGCAGGGCCGCGCCACGGTAGTAGGTGAACGGTGACACCATCATCCGACCGTGCCGGATCGGCACCAGCTCGGGGTCCCGCGACTCCGCCTGCCCGAGCAGCAGACCCACGGGGTCACGCGGCGCGGTGGCGTCGACGACGCTGTGGGAGTCCAGCGGAGCACGGACCCGGGCCTGCTTGCCGTCTGCCCGGCGCACGGTCGGGGTCAGCAGCACGCTGGACATCAGGCGGCCAGGGCCTTGGCCTTCAGGGTCTCGAACTCAGCCGGGCTGATGGCCCCGGAGTCCATGAGGGCCTTGGCGTTGCTGATCTCGTCGCTCGGCGCGGGGGTGGCGGCGACCCGCTGGATGTACTGCTCCTGAGCCGCTTGCTGCCGCCTGGCGGCCTCGGCCTGGCGCTCGGCCATGCTGCGGCCGCGGGCGATCAGGTAGATCAGTGCTCCGAACCACGGTACGAAGACGAGGAGCAACGCCCAGCCGGCCTTCCCCCAGCCGCTGAGGTGGTGGTCGCCGAACAGGTCGAACAGGCAGCGGAACCACACCGAGATCGCAGCGATCCAGATGAAGATCCAGAAGCTCCAGAGGAGCACGTCCCAGAAGTTGTTGGTGATGTCGTTCATGACGATGCCTTTCGCGTGCACGGGGTGGCAGAGCAGGACTGATGCCGGCGGCATCCTTCGAGCGACGCTCGAGCGTCCGCTGCTTCGAGGCCCAGGGTGCCGCGCCGGGCGAACCTCGAGGCAGGGTCGAAGGTCACTCCCGTGGCCGCCAGGGATCCCGACCGGCAGCGGTCAGGCAGGCGAACGTTCCCGCGACGCCCCGGGGCGCACCGTCGCGACAGCGGTCGGGACAGCGTTCGGGGCGGGGACCGGAGCAGCACCTGCGAGCGGGGCCGGGACGCGGTAGCGATCGACGACCTCACGCTCGACCAGCACCGGGATGAAGGCCCGGATGCGGCAGCCGGCGTACTGGCGGTGGATCTCGTCGACGCTGAGACGCAGGTCCTCGGGGGGCGTGTCGGGGAAGCGGCCCTGGAGCCGGAGGGCCAGGTCGTCGAGGGCACGAAGCTCGTCCGCGGGTGTCACACGTCGAGGGAACTCCCACGGGCACAGGGCCCGCCAGGGCACAAGGTCCGGCCCCGGCCGGGGCGCCCGGGAGGCAGAAGGTCCCTACCCGGTCGCGACGACCGCGTCCTACGTTGAGGCGACGCGGGGGTGACGCAGCAGAAGCCGGCGGACGTGAGCGGCACCGCACGATCCCCCCGAGGAGAGGAACGTCTTGTGAGCAAGTCGAAGAAGCACTCCAAGAAGAAGTCGCCCTCGTCGCCCAAGCCGGCCAAGCCGACCGCGTCGACCACACCGA
The DNA here is from genome assembly GCA_943371595.1 of Sphingomonas paucimobilis. Taxonomy (GTDB): domain Bacteria; phylum Actinomycetota; class Actinomycetes; order Propionibacteriales; family Nocardioidaceae; genus Nocardioides. The sequence continues at coordinate 6,490 of CALRVO020000066.1, read as the reverse complement.
CGACCTCGTCCGCGACGCCCGACCCGTCGGCAGCCTCCGGGGGCGCGCCCGTCGAGGGACGGATGAAGAGGAAGCAGTACGAGAAGGAGATGCGCCGTCTCCAGGGCGAGCTGGTGGCCATGCAGGAGTGGGTCAAGTCCTCCGGTGCCAAGGTGTGCATCGTCTTCGAGGGCCTCGACTCGGCAGGCAAGGGCGGGACGATCCGTCGCATCACCGAGCGCACGAGCCCGCGGGTCTTCCGGCACATCGCCATCCCCACGCCGACCGAGCGCGAGAAGTCGCAGATGTACATCCAGCGCTACATCGCGCACTTCCCGTCCGCCGGGGAGGTCGCCATCTTCGACCGCAGCTGGTACAACCGCGCGGGCGTCGAGCCGGTGATGGGCTACTGCACCCCCGAGCAGTCGGAGAAGTTCCTCGAGGGGGTGCCCGCGGTCGAGAAGGCGATGGTCGACAACGGCATCATCCTGGTCAAGTACTGGCTCAACGTCAGCGTCGAGGAGCAGACACGGCGGCTCGAGAACCGGATCGAGGACCCGCGCAAGGTCTGGAAGCTCTCCCCCACCGACCTGAAGTCCTACAGCCGCCACTTCGACTACTGCCGCGCTCGCGACACGATGCTGGCCGCCACCGACACCGGGTGGGCGCCGTGGTTCGTCGCGGACAACAACGACAAGAAGCGCGGGCGGCTCAACATCATCTCGCACCTGCTGAGCCAGATCCCCTACGAGCCGATGCCCGCCAACGACGTGCGGATGCCCAAGAAGCCGAGCTCGCACGACTACGTGGAGCCTCCCCTGCCGCTGCACCGGGTCCCGGAGCTCTTCTGAGTCCACCCCGTGACGACATGCCCACGACGAGCGAGAAGGAAGACCGGCCATGACCGACACCGCCACGCCTCCCAGCACCGGGACCAGACCGGCCGAGCGGTGGTACGCGCGCTCACCGGAGGAGGTCGCGCGGCAGCTCGGCGTCGACACGAGGACGGGCCTCCCCGCCGCCAGGGCGGCGGAGCTGTTGAAGACCAACGGGCCCAACGCGCTGCCCGCCGAGGCCCCGCCACCGGGGTGGAAGCTGTTCGTCGCGCAGTACCGGTCCTACATGCAGATCATCCTCGTGGCGGCCGCCGTGGCCTCGATGCTCATCGGCGAGGTCGCCACGGGCGTCGCGGTGCTGCTCATCACCGCACTCAACGCGCTCGGCGGGCTGCGCCAGCAGGGCAAGGCCGAGAGCGCGATGAACGCACTGCAGTCGATGCTCAAGACCTCCGCCCGGGTCCGCCGGGACGGGACCGAGGTCAAGGTCGACGCCGACCAGGTCGTCGTCGGCGACGTCGTCCTGCTCACGGCCGGCGACGACGTGTGCGCCGACGGACGCCTGGTGGAGGCGACGTCACTGCAGATCGACGAGTCGGCGCTGACCGGCGAGAGCGTCCCGGCGTCGAAGAGCACCGAGACGGTCACCGACCCGGACCCGGTGCTCGGTGACCAGTCGGACATGGCCTTCATGAACACCCCGGTCACCCACGGCAGCGGTCTGCTCATCGTCACCGGCACGGGCGCCGACACCGCGGTGGGCACCATCTCCGGGATGCTGAAGTCGGCCCCGACCGTCAAGACCCCCCTCACCAAGCAGCTCGACACCCTGACCCTCTGGATCGCGGCGGCCGCCGGGCTGACGATCGCGATCATGTTCGCGCTCGGCATCTCGCGCGGCGACTCGACCGAGGACATCTTCATCACAGCCATCGCCCTGGCGCTCGCAGCGGTCCCCATGGCCATGCCGACCGTGCTCCAGGTGATCCTGTCGAGCGGGTCCCGCGACCTCGCCGCCCACGGCGCCGTGGTCAAGAGCCTCGACTCGGTCGAGACGCTCGGCTCGACCTCGGCGATCAACTCCGACAAGACCGGCACGCTGACGATGAACCAGGTCACCGTCGTGGAGGTCATCGACCCGACCGACCGCTACGAGATCACCGGCATGGGCTACGGGCTCGACGGCGAGGTCGAGCACACGGCGGGCAACACCAACACGATCGAGTCGGCGATCCTGCCGTTCCTCATCACCAACGACGCCAAGCTGGTCGAGGGCAAGGTGGTGGGCGACCCGACCGAGGGCGCCCTCCTGGTGCTGGGGCACAAGGCGAAGGTCGACATCGAGGGGACCCAGCAGGCCTACCCCCGTCTGGCCACCCTGCCGTTCGACCCGACGTACAAGCTCATGGCCGCGTTCTGCTCCCACACCGACGAGTCCGGCAACCCGGTCGTGCGCGTCTTCGTCAAGGGCGCAGCCCCCGCCGTGATCGGACGGGCGACCTCGGCCCTGGCCCAGGGCCAGTCGGTCCCCTGGACCGAGGAGCTCAACCAGCGTGCCGACCAGGAGATGGCGCGTCTCGGCGGCCGCGGCCTGCGCATCATGGCCGCCGCCCGGAAGGACCTCGACCCCCAGCAGTTCGACCCGCAGAGCGACCTGCTCGCCCAGGTCCAGGACCTCGAGCTCACCGCGCTGGTCGGGATGATCGACCCGCCCCGGGCGGAGTCGCGCGACGCCGTGCGAGCAGCTCAGGACGCCAACATCCGCGTGCGCATGGTGACCGGCGACGACGTGGTCACCGGTGCAGCCGTGGCCCAGCAGCTCGGCATCCCCGGCGAGGCGATCCTCGGCACCGAGCTGGCGGCGATGTCGGAGGAGGAGCGGCTCGCGCGCATCGACGACATCGGCGTCGTCGGGCGGGTGGCCCCGGAGCACAAGGTCCTGATGGTCGAGACCCTGCGCAAGAAGGGCGAGGTCGTCGCCATGACCGGCGACGGCGTCAACGACGCCCCGGCGATCAAGGCCGCCGACATCGGCATCGCGATGGGCACCGGCACCCAGGTCGCCAAGAACGCCGGACGCATGATCCTCACCGACGACAACTTCGCCACGATCGTGCGCGCCGTCTCCGAGGGCCGAAAGCTCTACGACAACATGCTCAAGTACATCCGCTTCATGCTCGTCGCGCTGGTCACCTACGTCGTCACCTTCCTGCTCGCCAGCCTGCTCGACATCGCTGGAGGGCAGCCCTTCTCGGCCATCCAGATCCTGTGGATCAACTTCGTGATCACTGCTCCGGTCGGGATCGCCCTCGGTCTCGACCACGAGACCCCGGGGTTGATGAAGCGACGCCCGCGCCCGCGCAACGCCTCGATCATGACCCCGGCCGTGATCACCACCGTGGCCGGCGTCGGTCTCTTCATGTCGCTGGCGATCGACCTGCTCATCGTGGTCGGCAAGGACCAGTACGACAGCGCCGCGATCGCCAGCACGATGGGCCTGGTGGCGTTCTCGCTGATGCTGGTGGCGGCGGCCTTCGAGTCCCGTGACGAGACCGCGTCGATCCTCACCGTCGACACGTTCGACAACAAGACGCTCAACGTCACCGCCCTGGTCGAGGTCGCCCTCGCGATCCTGATCGCCCGCGGTGGCGACCTGACGCTGCTGCTGGGCGCTGCTCGGCTCACGAGCACGCAGTGGCTGCTCGCGGCCCTGCCCGCGGTCCTGCTGCTCGTCGGGTGGGAGCTCGGCAAGGCCGTGGCCCGACGCCGGGTGCACCCTGACGCGGCGTCGGTGCCGTCGGTCGGTCCGTCCGCTGCGACCTCGTAGCGAGGTGGGCCGTCCTCAGAGCGAGGTCATGAAGCCCATCGTCTGCGCGGAGAACCCGGGGAAGACCTCGGCGGTGGACGCACCCATCCGCGTCGACGTCACCTCGCTGAGCACGTGGCGGTAGTCGGTGGTCACCAGCAGGTCGGCGTCCGAGGTCCTGGTCAGACCCGGCCACGTGCCGTAGTAGCCACCCTTCACCCCGGCCCCCATCACGAACATGACGTTGCCGTAGCCGTGGTCGAGGCCCTGGTTGGCGTTCTCGACGACGCGCCGTCCGAACTCGCTGATGGTGACCAGGGTGACCTTCGACGCCAGCGCACCGAGGTCGGTGAAGAACGCCGCGACGGAGCCGGCGAAGTCGGCGGCCATGGTGCGCAGGTTGCCGTTGTCGGGCTGGCCGATCCAGGTGTGGTGGTCCCAGGAGCCGTGGTCGACGGTGATGACCTCGGCGCCGACGTCGGCGCGGATGGTGCGTGCCGAGTCGCGCAGTGCTCGCGCCAGGTCGGTGTCGGGATAGCTCGCCCCGTTCTGCGGCGTCGCCGACGACGAGCGCACGGGTGCGAAGTCGGACACGACGTCGAGGGCCGAGCGCAGGCCGGCGGCGAGGTCGCCGGTCGCCCCGGACCAGGCCGCGCTCAGGGCGCTGCGCCGCGCCGCCTCGGCGCTGCCCTCGGCGCCGGCCAGCTGAACGGCGTCGACGTCTGAGGCCACGAGCACCGGCTGAGGCCCGCACACTGCGGTGTTGGGGATGCCGCCGCCCATCTGGATCGCCTCGATGGGCGACCCGGTCCCGTCCCTGCCCACCAGTCGGTTGAGCCAGCCGACCCGTGCGGCCGACCCCGGGTCGGCGTCCTCGAGCTCCTCCATCGCCGAGAAGTGCGAGCGGTTGGCCACCGGCAGTCCGGTGGCGTGGATCGCCGCCACCTTGCCGGCGCCCCACATCGGCACCAGCGGGGCGAGCGCGGGGTGCAGGCCGAACATGCCGTTCTTGACGAGCAGGCGGTCCGAGCCGACCGCGATCGAGGGGCGCGCGGTGTAGTAGACGGGGTCGGCGTGAGGGACGACGAGGCTCAGCCCGTCTGCCGCACCCCGCATGGAGAGCACCACCAGGACCTGGGAGGCGGGCTCGGCGGCGTACGCCGTCTGGGCGGTGGTGGCGCCGTAGGCCACGGTCGCGGCGGTGGCGCCGCCGAGGGCCAGGGAGCCGCGCAGGAACCCGCGGCGCGAGGTGCCGCGGAACTCCTCGCAGCAGGGGCTGGGGGTCGTCGTCACGGTGGGCTCCATCAGCGCTGCAGGTGGTCGGGGGTGTCGAGCAGGGTCGTCAGCAGCAGCGGCATCTTCCAGCGCAGGACCGGGTGGGAGGTGGTGATCGACTCCGCGACACCGGTCTCGGTCGCTGCGCACGCCGCCTGCACCAGGCGCGTCGGCGCGTGCTTGCCGAGCAGCTGGACGCACAGGTGGTCGACGAAGGCGTCGAACCGCATGCCCGGGGTCGGCAGCCAGGACTCGAAGGTGCGGTAGGTCATGTCCTCGTAGGGCCACCAGCGCCCAGCCATCCCCCAGTGCGACCCGAACGCGGCGAGCAGGCGCGACGCCCCCGACCACGACTGGTTGTCCCGCGGCGGCCCGTCGGGCCGTCCCCACTGGAACGGGGAGTGGCCCTGGCCGGTGGTCTGCCACAGGATCACGTTGGCCGTCGAGCCGTAGTACGTCGGGCGCGCGATCCTCGTGCCCAGCACGCGGTGGGTCGCGACGACGTCGTCGGTGGGCTGGCGGACCTTGAGCCCGGCCGAGGCCTTGAACTCCGCGTGCGAGACGAGCGCCAGGAGCATCGGCTTGATGGCGGTGTCGTGGTCGAGGTAGACCTGCGCGAGGTGGGCGACCAGGTCCGCCGAGGGCGTGTCGGAGACGAACTGCAGGGCGAGCTTGCGGGCCAGTCGCTCGGCCGTCCTCGGGTGGTGGGCCAGGTAGGTCAGGTACTGCTCGGCGACCGCACGCCCGTCGGGGTCGGTGTTGGGGTGGGCGAAGTCGACGACCCGCACGGCACCGGTCCAGTGGCTCGTGGGGTCGTACGCCGCGGCCCAGGTGCGCCACGCGTCGACCCGGTAGCCGGTGAGGATCCGCGCCGAGGCCTTGACGTCGTCCTCGGTGTAGTGGCCGCGCCCCAGGGTGTGGAGCTCGAGCAGCTCGCGCCCGAGGTTCTCGTTGGGGGCCCGCTTGGTCGAGCTGGCGTTGTCGAGCGAGATGCCCATGGCCGGGTGGGTGATCGCCGCGACGAGCATCTCGTCGAAGCGCCCGAGGGCGTGGGAACGGATCATCTTCCCGTAGGCCGTGCGGTAGGTGTAGACGCCGTCGTCGTAGACGGGCACGTGCAGGTGGTTCTCCCAGAACTCGGTCATCACCTCGAGCACTTGGCGCTGGGAGTAGATGCGACGCACCAGGCACCAGCGCGCGTAGTTCTCCATCGCCTGCCAGCCGCCCTCGACCTTGTCGCGGTCGCGCTGCGCGAGCGTGGCGGCGTCGAGGTCGTTGGAGTCCCACCAGCCCTGGATGGCGTCGGCCTCGTCGTCGGGGATCCCGGCGGGGTCCAGCTGCTGGGCGAACCACGCGCGGGGGCTGCCGGCGGCGCGCATCTGGTCGTGCAGGGCCGGCGTCATCGCGTAGGTGAACCGGTTGCCCAGGTGCAGCGACTCGGCGGTCGGCACCGGCGAGGCGACGAAGTCGGGGTCGGTCGGGTCGGTCGGGTCGGTCGGGTCGGTCGGGTCGGTCGGGTCGGTCGGGTCCGTCGGGTCCGTCGGGTCCGTCGGGTCCGTCGGGTCCGTCGGGTCCGTCGGGTCCGTCGGGTCCG